>JAVEES010000404.1 GCA_030840285.1 Pseudonocardiales bacterium | reverse complement strand
AAGATGCGCTGGAGAGCTTCGACGGCACCGTCATATCGGTGACCCACGACCGGTGGTTCGCGCGGAGGTTCGATCGGTTCCTGGTCTTCGGCGCCGACGGCGAGATCGTGGAGTCCCCAGAACCAGTGTTCGATTCCGGGCGGGTCGCGCGTCCCCGCTGAGGCTCTTTCGGTGCGCAACCCGCCCCCTCTTTGGTCGATCAACCCCCGCCCTTTTTCCTTGATCAACTCGCGTTTCGTGCTGTTATGGCAACTGTGGCAACACCAGACGTGAGTTGATCATCGAAGATTGGAGGGCGGCTCGGCCGCGATTTGGTCGGCGGACGGCAGCCCCGGTATCGTTACCCGCTGGTGTCTCGCGCCAGTTCGCGAGATGCCGGCACAGACCGGCCATGCCCCGGGGTCGACCACCGAAAACGGTTCGGTGGGACCGTGGGGGCGACGTGCAGCGTCGTGAAGACCGACTAGAGAGAGATCCTCGTGTCTACCTACACCCCGAAGCCCGGTGACGTCACGCGCGCCTGGCATGTCATCGACGCCAACGACATCGTGCTCGGCCGCCTCGCGAGCCAGGCTGCCATCCTGCTGCGCGGCAAGCACAAGCCCACCTTCGCCCTGCACGTCGACACCGGCGACTTCGTGGTCATCGTTAATGCCGAGAAGGTAGCGGTCGCTCCGTCCAAGCTGGGCGAGCTCCGCTACCGGCACTCCGGCTACCCGGGCGGCCTGTCCAAGCGCACCGTCGGAGAGCTGCTCGAGACCAAGCCCGAGCGCCTCGTCGAGCTGGCCGTGCGGGGCATGCTGCCCAAGAACACCCTGGGTCGCAAGCAGCTCAAGAAGCTCAAGGTGTACGCCGGCCCGTCCCACCCGCACGCCGCGCAGAGTCCGCAGCCCTTCGAGATCAAGCAGGTCGCGCAGTAAGCGCGGGCTCTACTAGGAGACATCCACACATGACTACCCCCAATGCTGCCCCGGTCGTAGGCCGGCGCAAGGAGGCCATCGTCCGGGTTCGCCTCATCCCCGGCACCGGCCAGTTCAAGCTCAACGGCCGCACCATCGAGAACTACTTCCCGAACAAGCTGCACCAGCAGCTGATCAAGGAGCCGTTCGTCACGCTGGAGAAGGTCGACCAGTACGACGTCATCGCCAGCCTGTCCGGCGGCGGCATCACCGGCCAGGCCGGTGCACTGCGGCTGGCGATCTCGCGCGCGCTCATCAACATCGACATCGATGATCGCCCCGCTCTGAAGAAGGCCGGCTTCCTCACCCGGGACGCCCGGATCAAGGAGCGCAAGAAGTACGGTCTGAAGAAGGCGCGCAAGGCTCCTCAGTACTCCAAGCGCTGATCTGCGGGGCTCCCGGCGTCGATGGGCAAGTTCTTCGGTACCGATGGGGTTCGCGGTCTCGCGAACGTCGACGTGACGCCCGAGCTGGCGCTGGCCATTGCCAGCGCCGCCGCTCGGGTGTTGGTCTCTCATGACGGCTCACATCGTCCGGTCGCGGTGGTCGGACGGGATTCGCGCGCGTCCGGCGAGATGCTGGAGGCCGCGGTAGTGGCGGGGCTGACCTCTGCCGGCGCCGACGTGAAGCTGGTCGGCGTCCTGCCGACGCCAGCGGTCGCCTACCTGACCCACACCTACGGTGCTGACGTCGGCGTCGTGCTTTCCGCCAGTCACAATCCGATGCCTGACAACGGGGTCAAGCTGTTCGCCCGCGGCGGCAAGAAGCTGCCGGACGACATCGAGACCGAGATCGAGAACGAACTCGACCGGGGCTGGACCTCACCCAGGCCGACGGGCGCGTCGGTGGGGCGGGTGTCGATCGCCGAGGACGGCGCCGGCCTGTACATCGAGCATCTGCTGGCTGCCTCGCCGACCTCGCTGGCCGGCCTGAAGATCGTGGTCGACTGCGCCAACGGAGCGGCCTCGATGGTCGCGCCCCTGCTGTACTGCCGCGCGGGTGCCGAGGTCATCGCCGTCGCGGCCGGCCCCAACGGGCTCAATATCAACGACGGCGTCGGCTCCACGCACCTGGCGGCACTGTCGGCTCAGGTCGTGGCGCACGGCGCCGCACTGGGCATCGCGCACGACGGCGACGCCGATCGCTGCCTGGCGATCGATGCCGACGGCCAGGTCGTCGACGGCGATCAGATCCTGGCGATCTGTGCCGCCTCGCTGAAAGAGGCGGGCGCCCTCAAGGACAACACCGTAGTCGCCACCGTGATGAGCAACCTAGGTTTTCACCATGCGATGGATGCCGCCGGAATCTCGGTGCTCACCACCGCGGTCGGCGACCGCTACGTGCTGGAGGCGCTGACCGACCATCAGCTGAGCCTGGGTGGCGAGCAATCCGGACATGTGATCTTCACGGATGCGGCGACGACCGGCGATGGCTTGCTCACCGCCCTGCGGCTGATGTCGATGGTGGCCAGCACCGGCAAGCCGCTGTCCGAGCTGGCGTCGATGGTGCACCGGCTGCCTCAGGTGCTCGTCAACGTGGAGGTCTCGGACAAGGAACGCGTCGCGGCCTCCGAGGAGGTGGCGCAAGCCGTTGCCGCGGCCGAGGCCGAGTTGGGGCAGGACGGCAGGGTGCTGCTACGGCCGTCCGGGACCGAGCAGCTCGTGCGCGTCATGGTCGAGGCCTTGACCCAGGCGCATGCGGACGAGATCGCGCATCGCATTGCGGAGATCGTCCGTTCGGCCTGAGTTCTTTCTCCGAAATAGGCGTCGACACGCGTCTATTTCGCGTGTCGACTCCCATTTTCCCGTTCGGGCGCGCGGGGTCGAGCCTGAGAGCTCGCTTGGGATGGCTTGGTAACGGAACGGTCACGGGAGCATCGTCGTTCACTAGACAGACACCCTCGTTCCCAACACATCTTGTTCGCTAGACGCACCTCGTTCACTCGACACACACCCTCGTCCGCTACACAGCCTGCCCGCCGCAACGAAACGACACCGGTGACTACCCCTACCAAGACCAAAGCCCCCGAAACTCCGCCCCCGAGCAGACTTTCCCTCTCCTTCACCCAGATCATCGGCAGCGTGCTCGCTGCCGTCAGCGCCACGGTCATCGCCTCCTACTTCGGCGTCGCGGGAACCGTCATCGGCGCCGCGCTGGGCAGCCTGGTGTCAGTCGTCGGTGGCGCGGTGTACACCCACTCCATCGATCGGACCAAGCACAAGCTGCGAGCGGCCGCCGTCGACTCAGCGGTCGCCCACCGCTTCGGATTGAACGACACAGCCATGTTCGCGGCGGCTGCAGGCAAGGATGCCTCCATCTCTGCGCACGGACCGGCCGGGGAACAGCCCGAGGCCCGCGACTCCAGACCCGACGGGGCCGACCGAGCCGCCCAGGCCGACGAAGCCGGCGCCAGCCACACCGCTGCAGCCCGGCGCCGGTCCGGCTCGCAACCGTGGTGGTCCGGCCTGACGTCGGGGCTCAATCTCAAGAGGCTGGCGCTGTCCTCAGCAGCGCTGTTCGCATTGCTGATCGGTGGCGTGACCGCATTCGAGCTGGTCTCCGGGCAGCCGCTGTCCTCCACGGTCACCAACAAGCAAGGCAGCGGGACGACCCTGGGCGGCGGCCAGACCGCAAGGCAGGCGCCTCCCAGTGCCGCCCTGGTGCCCGCCAGCGCAGCGACGCCCACCGGCACATCAGCAGCCACCGGCGCGCCAGCCGTTGGCAGCGCGCCGACGGGTAGCGGGACGGCGACAGGGGCCAGCACCCCGTCCAGCACCGTGAACCCTGGTACCCAGTCGTCGGCGAACGGCAATGGGTCCTCAAGCGACGCGCCAACGCCGTCCGCTGCACCCGCCACCGGCGCTGCGGGCGGCGGGGCCAGTTCGGCGGCCGGCGGCTCGACAACCACACCCACCGACTCTGCCAACGCGGTGTCGGCGACCCCCGCGCCGTCGTCGGGCGCATCGACGATTCCGACCGGCTGATTCTGCTCCGCCACACGCGGCGACCATCTGCCCCGCCACACGCGGGACAAACCGGGCTCGACCGGTGCCACCCCGTACCCTGGCTGTCATGTGCGGCATCGTCGGATACGTAGGTTCCCGCTCGGCTCTCGACGTCGTGGTCGAGGGATTGCGCCGATTGGAATACCGCGGTTACGACTCGGCGGGCGTCGCTGTGATCTCCGAAGACGGCACTCTGCAGACGGCGAAAAAGGCCGGACGCATCGAGAATCTCGATCGGGAACTCGCGGGCGTCACCATCACCGGCCAGACAGGCATGGGACACACCCGCTGGGCCACCCACGGCGCCCCGAATGACCGCAACGCCCACCCGCACACCGATTCGTTCGGCCGGATCGCGGTGGTGCACAACGGCATCATCGAGAACTACGCCGAGTTGCAGAGCGAGCTGGAGCATCGTGGCGTTGAGTTCCGCTCCGACACCGACTCCGAGACCGTCGCCCACCTGGTCGCTGCCGAGCTGGCCGCGTCCGGTGGCGTGCTGGCTGACGCCGTCCGGGCCGTGTGCCGCCGGCTGCAGGGCGCCTTCACCCTCGTCCTGCTGGACCGCGACCATCCCGAGTCGATCGTCGCTGCCAGGCGCAGCTCGCCGCTGGTACTCGGTATCGGGGAGGGCGAGACCTTTCTGGGCTCGGACGTCGCCGCCTTCATCGAGTTCACCAAGAATGCGGTCGAGCTCGGGCAGGACCAGGTCGTGGAGATTCGCAGTGACGGCTACACCCTGACGGACTTCTACGGAGCACCGGCACAGGGCAAGCACTTCACCATCGACTGGGACCTGCAGGCTGCCGAGAAGGGGGGCTACGACTTCTTCATGCTCAAGGAGACCCAGGAGCAGCCCTCTGCCGTGGCCGACACGCTGCGGTCGCACTTCGTCAACGGGCAGATCACGCTCGACGAGCAGCGCCTGGACCCGGGCGTGCTGCGCGAGGTAGACAAGGTCTTCGTGGTGGCATGCGGATCGGCCTACCACGCCGGACTGATCGCCAAGCACGCCATCGAGCACTGGACCCGGATTCCGGTGGAGGTCGAGTACGCCTCCGAATTCCGGTATCGCGATCCGGTGCTGGATCGCCAGACCCTCGTCGTTGCGATCAGCCAGTCCGGCGAGACCGCCGACACCCTGGAAGCCGTCCGGCACGCCAAGGATCAGCGGGCG
Organism: Pseudonocardiales bacterium; assembly: GCA_030840285.1. Classification (GTDB taxonomy): domain Bacteria; phylum Actinomycetota; class Actinomycetes; order Mycobacteriales; family Jatrophihabitantaceae; genus Jatrophihabitans_A. The sequence continues at coordinate 791 of JAVEES010000404.1, read as the reverse complement.
ACGGTGCTGGCGATCTGCAACACGAACGGGGCGCAGATCCCGCGCGAGTCCGATGCCGTGCTCTACACCCACGCCGGACCCGAGATCGGGGTTGCGGCGACCAAGACCTTCACCTCGCAGGTGGCCGCGGTGCTCATCGTCGGCCTGGCGCTGGCTCAAGCCCGCGGCACCAAGTACGGCGACGAGATTCGCGCCGAATTCGCGAACTTGCAGGCAATGCCGGCGCACATCGCCAAGACCTTGGAGCTGGCCGACAGCGTCCGCACCCTGGCGCGCGAGATCGCCGATTCCAAGGCGATCCTCTTCGTCGGCCGGCATGTCGGTTATCCGGTCGCGCTGGAAGGTGCGCTCAAGCTCAAGGAACTCGCGTACATGCACGCCGAGGCGTTCGCGGCCGGGGAGCTGAAACACGGCCCGATCGCCCTGATCGAGCAGGACCTTCCGGTGGTCGTCGTGATGCCGTCACCGGTGGGCCGTCCGGTCCTGCACCAGAAGATGCTGTCCAATATCGCCGAGATCTCCGCGCGCGGGGCCCGGACGATCGTCATCGCCACCGAGGGTGACGAGCTGGCCGCCAAGTACGCGACCAACCTCATCGAGGTGCCCGCCGTGCCGACGCTGCTGTCGCCGCTGGTGACGACCATTCCGCTGCAGGTGCTCGCGGCTGAGATCGCGCAGGCCCGCGGCTTCGACATCGACAAGCCCCGCAACCTCGCGAAGTCCGTCACCGTCGAGTAATGGTCCGTCACCGTCGAGTAGTCGGGCCTTCTGCGGTGCCAGCCGCCATCAGC
>JAVEES010000383.1 GCA_030840285.1 Pseudonocardiales bacterium | reverse complement strand
GATGATCTCGACAACGCGCGCCAGGTCACCGTGCTTGGCGCGACCACGTCATCTGAACTGTTCGGAGCGCGCAGCCCGGTCGGCCAGACGGTATCGGTGAACGGCACCACCTTGACCGTCGTCGGGGTACTCGATGCGATCGGTTCCTCCACGTCCACCGACGAGGACGACCAGGCCGTCGTGCCGCAAACCACCTACGCGACCAGGATTTCGACGGCTGCCAACCGGTCCTCGATTTCGACGTTGTACCTGCAGGCGAACTCGCAGGCTTCGTTGTCGGCGGCCTACCAGGAGGCTCACAATGCGTTGCTCACCGCGCACGGCGTGACGGCGGCGACCGCCGATTTCACGATCAGCAGCCAACAATCCTTGCTGAGCACGGCCACCTCGACCGATCGGACCCTGACCGTCCTGCTCGGCGGAGTTGCCGCGATCAGCCTGCTGGTCGGCGGCCTCGGCGTCATGAACATCATGCTCGTCTCGGTCACCGAACGGATCCGTGAGATCGGGCTGCGCAAGGCACTTGGTGCGACACCGGCGGCAGTGCGGCGCCAGTTCCTCACCGAGGCCAGCAGCCTCGGCCTGTCCGGTGGATTGCTAGGGCTGAGTCTCGGCCTGATCGGCGCAGCGGCGTTGCCACATTTCTTGCACCAGCCGGTACTGATATCGCCAATCGCCGCCGCGGGTGCAGTAGGGATCTCGCTGCTGATCGGCGTTGTCGCCGGCGTGTATCCAGCCACCCGTGCTGCGCGGCTCGCGCCAATCGACGCCCTGCGCAGCGAGTGAACCGTGACCCCTGCTTCGCGGTGCCGCCACCGCGTATCCGTCCTTCTATCAAGGTCAGTTCGTCAAGGAGCAACGCGATGATCACCTCCCCTGAACGGCAGTCCGCCGGGCATCCGACACGCCTGCTTTCGCCCCACGTCTGGCGGGCGGCAATCACACTGGCCGCCGTGGCCCTGCTCCTAAGCGCATGTGGCGGCTCAGGACCGACGGCAGGCGCCGCCAAGTCGCAGAACAGCGCGAACCCGCAGAGCAGCGGCCAGCCCGCGCAGGCGAACCGGCAACGTCAGCTACCCGGCGCATCGGGCGAGGTGGTAGCCATAGCGGCCACCACGCTGCAGGTGCAGAACTCGACGTCGCAAACCGCCGTCACCTATACCAAGACGACGAGCTTCACCGACACGGCACCCGCGACCGCTGCCATGCTCAAGGTCGGCCTGTGCGTCAGCGCGCGGCCCGCGCCGAGCAGCAGTGCAAGCAGCTCAGCCACCTCAGCACCCGGCAACAGACCGACCTCGGTAGTCGCTGCCAGGATCACATTGTCGCAACCGGTGAACGGCGAATGCGCCGCCGGCTTCGGCTCGGGCGGCGGCGGGACGGGTGGCGGCGGTTTCGGCGGGTTCGCCCGAGGCACCGGTGGAGCTCAACCCAGCGGGACGCCCGGCGGCAACAACGGTGCTCGGCCCAGCGGTGCAGCACGAGGCGGGTTCGGTGGCTTCGGCGGCGGGTTCGGCGCGACGGGAAAGATTAGCTCGATCTCTGGCACAACGTTCGTGGTGGCCAGCGTCAGGCGTCCGGTGCCGAACGGGCAAACGACGCCGAGTGCCGCCCCGAACAGCAGCGACATCACCGTCACCACAACCTCGACCACGATCTACCGGCAGACCTTGAAGTCGACGGCGTCGGCGGTGAAGGTCGGACGATGCGTTACCGCGCTGGGCAAGGCAGATGACACCGGAGCGATCACGGCGACCGCGATCAGCGTCAGCCCGAAAGAGAACGGCTCGTGTGCGGGCGGAGGACCCGGTGCCTGAAATCTCGCGGCTCACCCGTCGCGTCCTCGGCGTGACCGTCGTCGCGCTCGCAGCGGTAGGCGGCCTGCTCGCCTACGCCGCGAGCAGCTCGGGCACTGAGAACAGCTACGTCACCGCCGTGGTCACAGCCGGCAGCCTCGATCAAGCCCTTAACCTGACGGGTTCAGTCGCCCAGGTCGATCAGCAGAAGGTCCACTTTCCCGTTTCCGCACCGGTTGTTTCGGTGCCGGTGGCAGTCGGCGATCTGGTGACCCAAGGCCAAGTTCTGGCACGGCTGGACCCGAGTTCGCTGGATACGGCGGTCCTCGACGCCTCGGCGACGTTGGCACAGGCGAAAGCCGCTGTGGAGTCGGATGAAACGTCATCGGCATCGGCCAGCTCATCGGCGTCGGCAAGTTCTACCTCATCGGCCTCCGCGTCGAGTGCTGCAACGACGATGCGGACGGTGTCCACCGGTGAGACCACGGCTGCTCAGTCCAGCGCGGCGGTTCCGGCAGCGGCACCGGTCAGCTCGCCTACGCGGACCGGGGCTGGCGGCGGCTCGTCCAACCAGTCGCTCAAGACCTTGCAGAAGCAGCTCGACGACGCGCAACGCTCGGCTAAGGAAGCTGCCGCTGAGGCAACCCGAAAGCTGAAGGAGGCGCAACAGTCCTGTGCCGCCGTGTCGAACCCAGCACCATCGGCCTCGGCCAGGCCGACCGCCTCCGCAACGCCGACCGCTTCCGCCACGCCGACCGCTTCGGTGATGTCGACGCCATTGCCCAGCGGGTCTGCGTCAACCACCGCAACGTCCTCACCGACCGGTCCCGGCGACGAGGCGGGCTGCCTCGCCGCCTTGCGAGCTACCGGCAAGGCGCAACAACGGCTCGCGCAGTTGCAGTCAACCGTTGCGCGGATAGCCCAGCAGTACGCCCAGGCTCTGGCCAAGGCGGCTTCTACCGCGACGGCAGGTGCCTCGCAGACCGGGACCGGCTCCAAGACCGGCAATGGCACGAGCAGCACCGGGTCCAAGACCGGCAGCGGCACGACCGGGGCCGGTTCCAAGACCGGCAGCGGTACGAGCAGCATCGGCTCCGGCTCCGGTCAGACCGGAACCGGGAGCGGAACCGGGGCTACCGGAACGTCTGGAACGGGCTCGAGGAGCTCGGCATCGGGAAACGCCGCAGCATCGATGATGTCCCTTCCGGGCTCGGCCAATTCTCAGTCGAGCGCGAGCCGGCTGATCACCGACAAAGCAGCCGTGGCGGCGGCCCAGATCGCGCTCGGTGACGCCCAGCGCGACCGAGCCGCGGCGGTTCTGACAGCGCCAGACGATGGCATCGTAGCCAGCGTGGGCCTGCGGCAGGGCAGCACCGCGAGCACCCGCGACTCCATCACGATCACCCGTCAGGGCGCGGCGAAAGTGACCGTTGCCGTGTCACTCAGCCAGCTCCCTGCGGTGAAGGTCGGCCAGGTCGCCTCGATCGTTGCTGATGGGTCCACAACTAGCTTGCCGGGACGAGTGTCAGCGATCTCGCTGCTGCCCTCAAGCAACGCGACAAGTACGCCGAGTTATCCCGTCACTATCCTCGTCGACAAGGCCGGAGCCGCGCTCGCGACCGGCTCGCGGGCTCAGGTTGCGATCACGATAGGAACCGTCGTAGGGGACATCACCGTGCCGAACAGCGCGCTGACCAAGACCGGGCCGAATACTGGCCTCGTCACCGTGTTGCAGAACGGCAAGGCCACCCCCACCAGCGTTCAGACCGGAGCAGTGGGCCGGTTTCGTACTCAGATCAAATCGGGATTGACCAAGGGTGAGCGGGTGATTCGGGCCGATCGCAGCCAGTCGCTGCCGGCCAATTCGAGCACCAGCACTGTGGTACGGACCGGCACGGGCGGTGCTGGATTCGGGGGCGGTGCGGGCGGTGCTGGATTCGGGGGCGGTGCGGGGTTCGGAGGCGGAGGCGGTGGTGGTGCTGGCGCCGGCGCTGGATCGCGAGGCGGTGGGTGAGAAGGTCGCTCGACTAGCTACCGCGTCACCCGTCAGGCCCTGCTCGCACGACTAATTCTGATCCGTGCCGTGCACGACTACATCTGATCCGTGCCGTCTGCGCCCCGATCGCTGTCGTCCTTACCGTGATTGTCCTTCTTGCCATGGGCATCGCTGAGCGTGTACCGCACGACGCCGATCCGAGGCACCGTCACCACGACGCTGCCACCGCTCGCCACGTTGTGCGCGGCACCCTGTCCGACGAAGGTGGCCACGTCCTTGCCGCGTACCGCAGGCGCAACGACGTAGCGCCATTGCACCGTTCCGGTGGTATCGCTGGCGAGGGTCACCCGCTTGTCGGGATTGCTCAGCAGTCGCGCAACAACCCGTTCGGCCGGGTCGAAACCGTGGACTGTGACCACCAGGCAGTCGCCGGGAGCGATCTTCTTGGCCGCGCCGCCCGAGCAGCTGTTCACGGTTGACCTCGGGTCCCGGGCAGGGCTGTCCCCGTCCTTGCCGTGGTCAGCGGCTGAGGCGGCAGTGGCCACCATCAGCGAGACGGCGCACACCCCGGCCGCAGCCGTGACTGCAACCACGAGCGCTGGCCGAGCGGAAAGGTGGGGAAAGGCAGGCATGCGGCGTCCTTCGGAAGGGGGTGACACCTTCCCATCGACACGCAACTACCCAACGTGATGGCATTCGCCAAACCGTCGCTGTCGGCTACCTAAACCATCGTTACATGAACGAGAAGATGACTGCCAAGGACACCGCCAGATCGAGCAGCAGAAGGACGACGACAACGATCCACACCGCTCGTCCTCGAACCGTCGAGCGGCGATCGCGCTGCTCCTGCTCAAGGATCGACCGTTCCCGTTGCCACCGTCGTAGCTGCGCCGCATTGCCGACGTCTGCCGGAACGAGACCACCGCGGTGTGCGTGACGCGGCCGTGAGATCGGCGAACCCCCCGAGTCCAGGCTGACCCGGTGAGCCTGATCCTTCGATGAGGCTTGGGTCATCCTCGCGCCCTTCGGTGCCGAGGACGGCGACCGACCTGCTGGCCGACCGACAGCTGCGGCCCGGACACCTCGTTGATGACAAGGCGTCCGGGCCGCATCGTGCTAGCTACGCTCGCGCAGCTACGGCCGTCAGTGGCTGCGCCGGCGACGCGAGGCCAGGACGGTGCCCGCACCAGCGATCGTCAGCAGCAGCCCGAGCGCTACACCCTGCAGCACGAAGGCACCGGTACTAGCCAGGCTGCCGCCGCCGGTGGCCTCGCCCGCGGCGGTGCCGGTGCCCGCGGGCGTGGTCGCACCCGGGGTGGTGGGCGTCGTTGGCGTCGGCGTCACACTGGGCGCTGCCGCGGCCACCGTGAAGGCGAAGGCCGGTGCATCAGCCGAGCCACTCAGGACCAGCGTGTGCGGACCCGCCGCGATGTTGGCCGGCAGCGTCACGGTGACGTCCACGTTGCCGGACTGATCGGCAGTCACGGTGGTCAGCGTGATCGGCGTGGAGTGCAGCACGACGCTGACGGTTTCGCCCGGCACAAAACCCGAACCTGTCAGGTGGACGGTGTCGCCACCGGCCAGTTCGTCGCCCGGCGCCACTGGCGCACCGTTGACCGTGGTCGACTCGATCACCGAGGCCGCCTTGATGGTGAGCATGACATCGGCCGAGGTCGACGTGACGTACTCAGTGGCGTCGCTCGGGCTGAACACAGCGTTCACCGTGTGGTCGCCGAGTGCGAGCGTGTTCAGGCTCAGGGTCGCCTTGCCCGCCGCAACCTGCGCGGTGCCCAGCGATGTCGTGCCGTCGAAGAACTCCACCGAGCCCACGGCGGCCGGACGGCTGTAGTTGGGCGTCCCGAGTGCCACGTTGGCACTCAGCGTGATGTCGCCCCCGACCGAAGCGGGCGACGGGGTAGCCGCCAGCGTCGTGGTCGTCGCGGTCGCCGGCGGCTTGTTGACGGTGTAGGCCTGCGAGGCGGACTCCGACGGCGCGAACGCGGTGGCGTCCGTCGGGACGAACTGGGCCTTCAGGCTGTGGTTACCCGGCGCCAGCGTCACCGTTGCCGTTGCGGTTCCCGCGGAAACCGTTGCGGTGCCGAGCTGAGTGGTGCCGTCGAGGAACTTGACGGTGCCTGCCGCGCCCGTGCCGGTAACCGTCGCCGTCAGCGTCTCGACGGTGCTGTACGCAGCGGGGGTACCGGGCGTCACGGACAGCGCCGTGGAGGTGGCGGTCGGCGGGGGGATGATCGTGACGGTGTACGCGCCCGACGTCGTGTCGTTGAATGCCGTGCTGCCAGCGGAGTAAACTGCGGTGATCGGATGATCGCCGAGCGCCAGGCTACTCGAAGTCAGACTGGCCTTGCCAGCGCTGATGGTGACTGGCGATCCGAGCGGGGTAACGCCGTCCATGAACTGCACCGTGCCGACCGCGCTGCTGGGCGTGAAGGTGGCGGTGATGGTCGCCGGTGCGCCGGAAACAACGGTCTGGGCAGGCGTGCTGCTCAGCGTGATAGTCGGCGTGACCGGGCCTGCCGTGACTGTCAGAGCCTGCACCGCGGACGTCGAGCCGGTCATCGTCGGCGTGTCGACCCCGCTGGGCGTGAAGGTGGCCTTCAGGTTGTGGCTGCCTTGCGAGAACGCGCTCAGCGTTCCGCTCGGAACCATCAGGGTCGCGTTGTCGTTCGACACCGCCTGCGGGGTACCGAGCGCGCTGGCACCGTCGAAGAACTGCACGGTGCCGCCGTTCACCGACGGGCTGATCGTCGCATTGAGGACGACCGTCGTTCCGGCTGTCACCGTCGTCGCCGGCACGATGTTCAGCACGGTGCTGGTCGAGATCTTGGTGATCGAGTAGCTGACCACCGCCGACGTCGAATCGCTGAAGGCGTTCTGATCGGCCGAGGTGAAAATCGCCTTGAGGCTGTGGCTGCCGACGGCCAGCGTGGAGGTGGTCGTGCTGGCAGTCGCGCTCGAGGCGCCCACGGTCACCGAAGCGGCGCTACCGATCGCGGTGGTCCCGTCCATGAACTGCACCGAACCCGCGGCGGCCTTGTTGACGGTGGCGGTCAGCGTGACCGTGGCACCCGCGGTGGCACTGCCGTTCGGCGACGCGACGACGGTGGTGGTCGTTGCCGTGACCGGGTTGATGGCATAGGCCAGCGCGGCGGAGGTGGTGCCGCTGTAGGTCGCGGTGTCGGTCGGGGTGAACTTGAACGTGTAGGAGTGCGAGCCGTCGGCCGGTGTATCAGTCGCCGAAACCGCGCCGGTGGATGCCGTGAAGGTATCCACCGCACCCTTGTCGGTCGCACCGTCGAAGAGGTGCACGGTGCCAGCCGGGTGGGTGCTGTCCCCGGCCGAGAGGGTCGAGGTCAGCGTGACGGTCGAGCCGTGCGCAACGGGACTGGCCGGTGTGGCGTTGATCGTCGTGAACGAGGTGGTGACCTTCGACGGTGCGGGCGGCGCCGGGAAGATTTGAGTCCAGCTGTTCCCGGTGATCTGGATATCCGTCGAGTAGTACTTCGAGGAATCGCCGCTGGTGAGAATCCGGATCTGCAGCACGCCCGGGTCCTTCGTGCTCGCCAGGGGGAACGCTGCCTCGGCGTCGGTGATCGACAGGCCGCCACCCACCCCGGGGGTAATCGCCTTGGTGGTGTTCTTCAGGCCGCCCGGATAGCCGGATGTGGAGCCTGCTGCGGCGAATTCATCACCCGCGGTCAGCTGGTACGGCGTAGTCCACTGGTCGGCCGGGACGTTGTCCTGAGGCGTGTAGCTGTAGGCCGTTGCGATGTGGTCACCGGTCTTGATGCCGCCACCCGAAGCCACGAAGTAGGCAGCGATCGGGTCGTCGGTGATGGTGCCGCTGTAGATCTGGGTGCCAGCGGAATTGTAGAAGCCGACAGAACCCTGGGTGCCGGGGTTACCGGTTGAGGTCTCGAAGGTGGGGGGTGCCGCGGCGGCTGCCGGGTCGGCGGCAAGGACAATCCCTATCCCGGCAAGGAAAAGGGCAATGGCGGCGCCCATGCCGGTCGCCACGCGTGCTGCCCTTGGTCGCAGTCGAGAACTCACTGAGTTAACCCCCGAAGTAGGTTGGGTCTGACGGATCACCGGATCAGGTTCACGGTCCGGGGCATACAGCGCTCCCCTAACGCGCCACCGCGCGCCATACGCCGGGTTAACTGGGGATGAATCCGCTCGAGGGTCAACGCGCCGGACGGCGGCGCCACCAGTAGCCGACGACGACGGCCGCGATCGCGAGCAGTCCAAGCAGCGCATACAGCGGGTTGACACCACCGGAACGGGATTGTGCGACAGCCGAAGCCTCGCTGGATGCCGAAGTCCCTGCGGGCGTGGCTATCGCCGATGACGAACGGCCGGTTCGGGCGGCGGTCGAGGAGGCCGACGCGGAGTGGGATCGGCCGGGCGTCGAGCCTGGCTTGGGCGCAGTAGTGGTGCCGGACTGGGCCGCAGGCGGCGCTGAACCCGGTGAGCCGAGAGTGTCCAGTTCGCTGGAATGGCTCGTACCTTGCGTGCACGGAAGGTTCGCACCGTGGACGACATGCCAGGTTGTGCCGGTCACCTGAATGTCGGTCGCCGGGTAGCTCTGCGTCCAGGTCGACTGGCCAGGTATTCCGAAGTAGAGCCGGAGCTGAAGAAGGCCGTCCACCATCGGCTTGAACTCGTTCAGGTACTCCGCAAGCGTGAAGTCGGCATCGGTTGCCTGCGACATCGGGTAGTGCACGTTGGTGTAATCCGACGTCGCGGTCATCTGATCACCGCTCCACTTGTCGGCAGAAACGTTAGGACGCGGTTGATAGATCAGCAGGCTCGCCTTGCGTCCGGTGCCTTGATAGCTGGGCGGCGCCTGGCTCGAGCTGACAGCTCGCCACACGAACGGACGGTCGTTGATGCTGCCGCCGGTGATCGGCTGCCCAGCCTTGTTGCACAGCCCGACGGCCCCGCTGACAGCCGGGTCGGTATAGGGAACGGTCTCGGCAATCGCAACATGTGTCGGCAGCACCAGTGCAACAGTCAGCGTGGCGAGCACCACCGCAAGAAAGCGGAACAGCATGCGGCGCAGCCGAAGGTCGCGAGAAACTAGCCCGATCATGAGCCAACTCCCTGTGGGGTACGTGCGAGTGGGTTGCCGCCGTGCCTGCCACCCACCGGAACCGCTCGCTTTCGCCGTAGACGCCAGAGCAGCACGGCTATCAGGAGCACGACCAGCAACAACACGCAGCCGAGCAGGGACCAGGGCACTGCGGTAAAGCTGGCGGATTGCGATGAGACCGGGACCGGCATGACAGCCTGGTCGTTGAACAGCATCGGGGTGACGGTCACTTTCGCCTTATGCCAGATGGTCGGAAGGACATCGCCGACTTCGACGGTGATCCGGGAGGATCCGCCAGGAAGCAGCATCGTGATGTCCTCGGGCGTGACCGCCTTCGACGTCGTGCCGAACATCCCGGTGACCGAAACAACTTGCCGCGCTGCGAGCCGGACGTTGCCCGTGTTGTGCACCGTGTAGCTGACCGTCGCAGTCCCGCGGCCGATCGGGTTCAGAGTTCCGCGATACTTCGCAGTCAGGTTCTCGATCGACAGGTGCGGATGCAGCGGCCCGGCGACCCGCAGGTACATGCGGGTGGCGACCCGCTGATCGAGCCGGACGTTCTGGCCCTTCGGGTTCTTGCCGACGGTCGACAGCGTCGCGACGATTGCCGCCGCGTGATCTCCTGGAACGGCGTCGTCCGGCACGACAACCCTGAATGGCAGTTCCACGCGGCCAGGGCCTTTCTTGGTCGCCGGGGCGACCTGCACGGTCTGGGTACGCTTGGCGAGGTTTACCCAGGCGGCGGCATCCCGAAGCGGTGCGGTCGGCAGGTCTACCCCGATCGCGCCGTTGTCGTCGTTATTGAGTTCAGCGGCATAGATCGTCAGCGCAAGCGGAATCTGGCTGTAATTGAGTACCGCCACGCGATCGCTGTATGACCCGCCAACTCCCATCTGGTAGGAGAAGAATCCACGGGCGCCGCTCTTGCCGAGGGTCACCGGGCCGATGCCGAAGGTGGCCTTCGCGGGTGGCTTAGCTACCGGGGCCGCGTAGGCAATACCCGCACCCGGGTTGAGCGCGCCGACCAGCCCGGCCAGGATGGCTACCAGGAGCAGGATCGGCCTCACACGCGACCGCCCCCGCGACCGATTGCTACTGGAAAATCGCATGGTTGCACAACACTCACTCTCGGCATACAGCAGATGACGCGGGCCTGAACGCAGGAAGCAGGGCGGGCGAAATTCATCGCCCGCCCCGCCTCGGTGAATCGACCTGCTGATAGTGATGAACTACGCGATCGTAAAGGTAACGGTCGCGGTGTACAGGCCGGGCTGGGTTGACGTCGGAGCCGTGAGGCCCAAAACACCCGTGATGTTGACCGTTCCCGGTCCGGCGGTGGTGGTGGCGAAGGACTTCTTGGCCGACTTGAAGTGGTCGATCGGGTTGGTCTGCACCGACTTTGCCGGCGAGCTGCCGTCAATAGCGTTGCCGGCCAGGTACTTCGGCGTGACCCCGGTGAACGACAGGTTGTCACCGTTGATCGGGGTGCTGGTGCCGGTCGGTCCGGTGAAGTCGGTGGTCTGCGCCGAGGCAGTCCACCCGGTGCTGGCTGCACGGGTATCGGTGATGGTGACACCGTTGTTGGTCAGTGCTGCACCAGGCGTACCGCTCGTCCCGGCCGGGATTGCTCCAGGATCGGTAGCTGCGGGAGCGCCCGAGGCGCCGAACGGAGCGGAGGCGCTCAGAACGGTTCCGTTCGCATCCAGCGACATATCGCCGAGGTTGAACGGGTGGTCGACGGTGTACGGGGTGCTGATCACCAGCGTGCCGGCCGGGACGTTGACGACCGCATTCTGCGGGTCAGGGTCGTGCTCTGTCGGGCCCGTCACGACGGTGACCCCGGTGGCGCTGGTGGATGCCGCGTAGTTCTGTCCCGACGCGGGAACGAACGTAGCGGTGATGGTCTTGCTTCCTTCTGCCGTGGGGGTGTACAGGAAATCGGCACCCGTCGCGGTCAACGGCACCGGGTTACCCGAAGGCGACCCGTCGATCAGGAACTGCACCGCGCCCGCTGCGGCAGGGACGGCCGCGGCCGGGCTGCCGGCCTTGACGTCGGCATGCTCGGTCACACCACTGTTGACGGTGGTGCTGTTCGGCCCGCTGATCACCGTCGTGGTGGCCACGGGAGCACCGGTAACCACGTAGTGGAGAACAGTCGAGCTGGAGCCGGTCACGTTGGGAGTGCTCGAGCTGAACGTGAACTTGAAGTCGTACGAACCGCCGGCGGCAACCGTGGCGTTGGCCGACACATCGCCGGTCGCGGCGTTGAAGGTGGCAGCGCCGAGATCGGTCGAGCCGTCAAACAGCTTGACCGAGCCCGCCGGGTGCGATCCATCGCCCGCGGTGACCTTCGAGGTCAGCGCAACCGACGTGGTAGCCGTCGGCGCGGGGCTGGCCGGGTTGGCCGTGATGTTGGCCAGCGACGTGCTGACCGCGGCCGGCGGCGCCGGGAATACCTGGGCCCAGGTGCTACCGGTGATCTTGATATCGGTGGAGTAGTACTGCGACGAGTCGCCGCTGGTCAGGATCCTGACCTGCAGGATGCCGGGGTCATTCGTGCTCGCGAGCGGGAAGCTGGCCACCGCATCGTTGACCGAGGTTCCACCGTTGAAACCGGGAGTGACAGCCTTGGTGCTGTTCGCCAGCGACCCTGGGTAACCCGCCGTTGAGCCAGCCGCAGCGAATTCGTCGCCCGCCGTCAGCTGGAAGGGTGTCGTCCACTGGTCGGCCGGCTTGTTGTCCTGCGGCGTGTAGGTGTAGGCGGTGGCGATGTGATCACCGGGCTTGATGCCGCCGCCGGAAGCGGCGAAGTAGGCAGCGATCGGGTCGTCGGACACGGTGCCGCCATAGATCTGGTTGCCGCCTGCGTCATAGAAGCCCACCGAACCGTGGGTGCCGGGGTTGCCGGTCGGTGTCTCGAACGTCGGGTCACCGGCTGCGGCGTGGGCCGCACCGGCCCCCGCGAACAGCAGACCACCCGCGATGGCAAGGGCAGCCGCCCCGCTCATCGCAGACTTGAAATTGCGGATCATTCCGTACTCCATTTCATGAATGGGAGATGTATCCCTCAAGGGATTTCTTCAGTTGCCGAACAGTGCGGTAGCAACATTGGATGAAGACGAGCGGCTGCTACTGCGTTCCTTCGGCGGCTGGTCTTTGCGGATCCCAGCCGCCGAAGGGACATTTATCAGCCAGCAGAGGCGAAACCGAGGTCAGCCCAGGAGCGGGTGACACCGGCAGCGGTGAAGAGTCCGTTGGACAGTGACTTGCCGAACTGGCTGGTGGACGTGCCGAACAGGGTGTTCACCAGGTTGAGCGAGCCACCGGGCAGGAACGGGGTGGTCGAGGTGACATCGCTCTGGCGGGCGAGCAGGTACAGCGTGCGAGCGAGGTTGTAGGAGGTCGCGGCATTGCCGTCCGGCGCAGCGGCGTTGAGCAGGAAGACCGTGTTGGGCGCGGGCGTGGTACCGAAGTAGCCGGTGTCGATGAGCTTGTCGCGTCCGGTGGAGAAGGGTGCGAGGGCGTCCTTGTTCGTGAAGGGAGCGGTGTCACCAGGCCCGAAGGTCTGGGTGCCTGCGGCCAGTGCCGAGATGGCGGTGGGATCGTGCTCCTCAGAGGTCTTGACCCACGGGGCAAGCGGCACGTCCACGCCACCGTTGGCCGCTTTGAGATCGGCCAGGAAGTCGTTGCGGGTTCCGGAACCGACCTGCGGCAGGATCGGGACGATCGCATCGTTGGGGACGGCGCCGGTGTAGCTCGGAACGTCGCTCCAGCGCTTGTAGGCTCCGCTGTAGATGCTCACGAGCTCCGCGGCGGACAGGCCGCCGGGACCATTCCAGTTCGGTGTCGCACCACCGCTCGTGGCATTGACCGCGATCTGCAGTCCGTCGGTTGCGATCTTGTAGACGTGGATGCCGCCGAAGCTCGAGCCGGAGGTCTGCTCAGAGGCCTTGGGCAACCGCGACGACCGCACGAAGTCGATCTGGTGGTTGGTGTCGGCGAGCAGGGCGCCGATGCCCGCGCCGGAGCCGTTGGGGCGGATAACCGGCTTGGACTGCGCGCGCAGTACGACGGTCGAGGCCAAGGCGGTTGAGGTTCCGCTCTGGTAGGACGCGCGACCGCTGGCATCGCCGGTGGCGTCGAAGCTGAAGATCCGGCGTGCATTGTTGGTCTGGTTGAAGCCGTTGAGCCCGCCGGGGGTGCCGTCGGCAACGAAGTCCGCGACGTACTGCACGGTGTCCGAGCCGACCGCCACCGCGTCGGTCGACTGTGGCTGCACATCGGCGCCCGCGACGGTCACCGCGCCAAGGGAGAGCGCCACGGCGACAAGACCCGTGACACCCGCCTTGATCATGATTTTCTTCTGCATTGCAGAGGCCCTTCTAGGTAGTGGAGTCCAACAGCTGTAAGGCTGTCGACGCCGCACCTACACAGGCAGTTGACGAGCTGAACGAGGGATGAACCTAGATTTGCGTCGGAACGACGGTGCTCAGGTCACCGGAGAATCTGCCGATTCAGCACCGGCTCAGCGGGGCCGTCAGAACAGATTGGGCAACAGCATGAGCACGTTGCCGGTCGCCCCCCAGAGCACCGCCAAGATGAGCGGCAGCCCAACCAGCCATGCCTGCCCGATCCCCCACCGCGCCTTTGCCCAGACCACCGCCACCATCGCAAGCAGCAGCGCTTGGGCCCACAACACCAGCTTGATCAGGCCCGACGTGTCGTTGCCCATGGCCTGTTCATTGCGCGGTATACCGGTCAGGCGCCCAGGTGGCGCCGCTACGCTGGCGCCCTTCAGTTCGGCGTCGACAAACACCGTGTTGGACGACGAAAGTCCTGTTGAGGTCGAGGTCTCCAACATCAGCCTGCTGCCACCGGCCGCCAGCGGGGTAGGCAGCGGGTCGCCGGCTCGGCGAACGCCGATGACCCGGTAGGTGAAGCTTCCCTGACCAGTGGTCACGGTCAGGCTCTGCCCCTTCTGCATGGCGGCGATGTGCTTGAACGGCGCCCCGTAGGTTCGTGATCTGCCGAAAAGCACCGAGACGCCGGCCTGGCCGGGAAGCGGCGTATCGCGACGATGTCCGGGGCCGTTGCGAAGGTCGGTCGGGGCTGTTCCCTCGACCACGACGACATCGGAAAGCCCCGCAACCGGCGCGGATACCAGGGCGATCGGCGTTCCCGGTGCTATTGCGCCGCCGATCGGCGTGGTCGCGCCGGAAAGGCCTTCGCGCAGCTGGGGGTACAGGACGCTGTTGTTGCGATCTTGCTGGAGGCCGCTCAGCACCACCGCATACAACACGAACCAGGCAGCGAGAGCGCTCAGCGCAGCGGCAGTCCACACCGCCGAGACCACCGGAAGGGACAGCGGCGCGATAGGTCCGTCCCCATACAGCAGTTTCCTTATGGCGGATCTGTTCAGCCGTCGTCGGGCACCTGGTACCGGCCCGATGGATTCGGAGCGATCCGTCGTCAGCATGCTCACCGGCCGCCCCTCCTGCGAGCAATGACCAGTGTGGTCGGAACCGCCACCGGGCCGAATAGGACCAGTGCGATCAGCAGCAGTGCGAGGTTGCGTCCGATGAAGTCTGACTGCCCGACGGTGTTGCCGAGCGAGCGCAAGGCGGGTGTCCGGCTCGGTGCCGCAGCGGATGGCCGTGGCGCGGCCGAGGATTTACCGGCGACCGTGGACGTAGACGTGGACGTGGGCTGAGGGGCCGACCTCCCGCTGGCGGCCTGAACGGAACTCGACGGACTGGCCGAAGCTGGCTGCGCAACGGGTGGCTGGGCGGACCCGCCGGGGCTCTGCATTGCGCCGCCGCCTTGAGCAGCTACCAGATCTGCCGCGTGCAGGCTGTAGTCGGCGAGGCTGCCAAGACCATTTGCGGCAGTCAGCGGCAAGAACCCGGCCGGTAGCTGCCCAGCTCCGGACCCGGGCTGCTGACCGCCGTCGACGATGTATTTCAGCATCGCGGCGTAGGCAGCGGCGTCCTTGGCCGGCAGTCCCCTGGTGGGGATATCGGCATAGATCAGCATGAGCCCTGGGTAGGCCGCAGCGCCGGCTTTGCTGTCGAGCTGGTCGTAGGGCACCGGCCAGCCAGTGCTGTCTTGCGCGAATTTCATCAGGGCGGCGGTCTGGCGCAGGGCGTCATCCGTGGGTGCCACGAAGGAGCGACCGCTGTCATCGGTGAACTTCGTCGCGGCATCCGCCGTCGAATAGCTTTGCAATGAAGCGGTGTTCAGCCCGTAGCGTCGTGCGTCGCCTAGGGACGTCACACCGATCAGGAAACGGAATCCCGGGGTCTGCTTCTGCGCCCGGGTCCACTGGAAATAGTTGGTATTCGTCAGATCGTTACGCGCATTGGTACAGCGCGTCTGCGAGCCGGGGACCGCATATTGAACTGACTGGGCGATGTCGACCAGCCGCGCGATCGGGGCCGATACCAATGGCAGGAAGGGCACCGGCGGATCGACGTTGAACGTGCAGGAGTCCTCCGCACCGTACTTCGCGGGGTAGGTGAAGGAGTCCAGCCCCGGCATCGTCTCCACTGGCAGCGAGATGCCCCGGTAGTTGGGATTGACGACCATCCCCCACGGGTCAGGCTTTCCGTCCAGCCATGCCCGGGCCTCGGGATCAGCGTTGATGTAGGCGGTCAGGGCATGAACCACATCCGAATTGCTGCCGATCGACAGCAGCGCCGCTCGACCTCCGACATCTGCCGCCGATGCCGGTATCCCAGGGTTCAGTGCCTGAAATTCCGGATCGAAGGTGATGTTCAGCGGATTGTTCTTCAGCGGATTGATATCGCCGTAATACGGGTCGTGCACCCTGTACATCTGACGTAGATCGGCCGCGAAGGGATAGGACTCGGTGAGTAGCTTCGCGAGCAAGCGCGGAGTCAATCTGAGCTTGGTGTAGGCATGCTTGCTCGTGTCGTCGATCGTGTAACTCAGTGCGAAGCCCGTGGCGGCCACCGGGGCATGAACTGTTGGCGTCGGATACGGATTCGTTGCCGAGTAACTGGTAAAGGCGGCTTCGATGGTGCCCGCTGCGAGCAGATTGCGCGCCTGTGGCTCTGAGAACTGGACATGCTTGAAGGGCGAGCGCTGCTTGTCCAGGCAGAAGCGGGCCGACCACTGGGTGCTCGCCTGCACGAGGAGTTCCGAGCCGTAGACGTTAACCGGCGTCTTCGTTGACACGAGGTCACAGACGTTGCTGGGCGGCGCCAACTGCAGTGGGATAGAGATTCGGTTACGCCAGTTGGAGGCACTCCACCACAGCGAGCCCGATACCGAGTAGTCCTGCTGGGGGTTACCGGTGACTTGTGGGCTTCCGGCCGGATAGTTGCCCGCGCGCTCGCACTCGGTCTCTGCATCCTGCGGCAGGTTCGGGAGCATAGCGGTGGCAGCCGGACGGTCCGCGGCGGGCAGCCCGGCTCCGCCGTCGCAGCTGATGCCGAGGATCGGAATGGCGACGAGCGTGCACGCTACAGTTGAGGAACATCCCAGCGACGCGTTCGTCTGATTGTCGCGGATATTGAACAGCGCTGAACCTGAGCCATCTGCTCGAGTTGCTGCGAACGTGGCATTGTCCGGCAGATCGATGGCCGAGTTCTGGTCGGCGTGCGCGGCGGCCTCCGGTGGCGGTGGTCCGCAGAAGGAATCGCTGTTCACCCCGCTGGAGCCGTAGTAGAGCTTGCCGTTCGCGGCCCGGAATGGAAGCCGATATTCAGCCGCTGAGTGCGAATTCGGGCAGAGGGGTGCAGTGGTGGCCGGTTCGTTGGCGAACTGCTGTCGATCCGCCTGGCTGGCGTAACGGTCCAAGCGCCACGCGGGGAACGCCCCGACGTCTATGTTGCGGTTGTCCTCGCCCTGGTTGTTGAGCTGGCTGCGCGTCCCGTAGAAGGGCGTCCAGCAGGTCTGAGGCGACACCTGCTCGGAGACCGGGGCGCTCGCCGAGTCGGTACCGCGGCATTGCAGCAATACCATCGGGTACTCGGCTTGAAAGGCTGATTCGGAGTTCGGGTCGAGCGAGATGTTCGCGCTCGGGTGCGCGCCGGTCCAACTCACCGAGATGCCCTGCTGATCCCGCAGGTTGTTCGTGGTCTCGACCTGAAGGCTGACCTTGCGGGTATCCGCCACCACGTCGACACCATTGACCTGATGCGTTCGGGTGGCGACAACTGTCTTCGTCACCGAAGAATCTGACGACGCGGGAGCGGCACCAGCGTTGCTGGAACCCAGTAGCACCGACGATACGCAAGACAGGCCAACGGCAGCGATGACCGCGAGCGCGGAGAGGCTAGACCTGAACCTTTGTCGCGGGGTCATCTGGTTCCGTTCCGGCGCGCCAGTGCACGAGCAAGCAATGGTGGACTGACGAGCGCAAGCAGCAATAGTGCGACGGCGAGCACTGCGAACGGGGCGTTGTTGCCTGATCTGGAGAAGGCAGCCAGGTCCGTGGGGCTGGCCACTGCATCGGCCCCCAGGCCAGCGTCGCCGTTCGCCGAGATTGTCTGCCCGGTCTGCGGATCGATCTTTGTTCGGGCCGCCACGCCGTTACTGGCCCCAGCGCCCGCCGGGCCGGCTCCGTTCGACCGGCCAGTCCCACCAGCCGCCGTGCCGCCGCCGGTCCCTGCGCCACCAGTACTTGTACCCTTTCCGGTCGAACCAGTGCCACCGCCCGCGGCGCCGCTCCCGTTCGTTCCGCCGCCGCTGGCAATTGGAACACCCACACCGCACGGGCCCTGTCCGTCCTTGTCACAGGACGGAGGCATCTTGGCAATCTCGGCGAGCCGGTTACGCGACGGATTTGCTTTGTCGAACGTGGGGTTATTGCAGTTGGACGGATTCTGAGTACTGAGGTCCACTCCCGCGTCGGCTGCCTTCAGCTTCTTGACCTGATCGAAGCTCGCCGTCACGAGGTTGAGCGGCAACGAGGAATAGCCGATCGGCCCCATCTCAGCCTGGCCGCCGCACACCGAGTAGAAGAGGAAGTCGGCCATGGTCTGCCGCTTGGGCGTCGTCATCCTTGGGTCCGAAGCACTGGTCGGGATAACGGCGTAGGAGTACGAGGAAAGTGGATACGCACGAGGATCGTTGTAGGTGTAGACCTTGTCGAGGTCCTGCAACAGGTAGTCGGGCGACGACTTGTCCATGTTGATCTTTGCCTGCGTCAAGGCGACCGCGTCGTTGAACTGGTCAGGCAAGACATAGTAACCAGCGGCGTTCTCGATCTTGGCGACCGGAAATCCCAATCCAAGCGGGTAGGAGTATTCGTCGTAGCCGATGGTTCCGTCGCCGCTGGCGGAGTTGATGTAGTTCATGACGCCGTCCGAACCGCTCTGGGCGATCATTGAACCCTTGCGCGGGTAATACTCCGTGAACTTCGGATTGTTGTTGAAGGCAGTCCATAGGTCGGGAAACATCGTCGCCAGGTACCTGGTGAACTGCGCGGTCGAGCCGGCTCCTTCGGAATGGACGACCGGAATGATCGGCTTGGACGGGATCTTGCTGCCGTTGTTGTCTCGCGTAATGGCTGGGTCGTTCCAGTTCGTGATCGCGCCGGTGAAGATCTTTGCCAGGGTCAATCCCGAAAGCCGGAGGTTCGTAATGGGCTTGCCGCCCCTGAGGATCTTGTACGGGAACGAGGTTCCACCGCCGACGATCGGCAGGTAGGCGTAGGGCCGGCCGGATGAATCAGCCTCGCCGGTCTTGGGGTCGCTTCCCTGATAGCCGATATCGCTGATCGCGAAATCGTTGATGCTCGCGGCAAAGTCCTTGCGGCCCTGAGCGGAACCGGTCGAGGTGAAGCTCACCCGCAAGCCGGCCGATTTGACGTCGGCGACCCATTGATTGACCGCGTTGGCAGCCCAGGATGACCCCGTCGCCTGAATGGTGTCGTGGGCAGGAGTGGCATCGGCTGGCGTCACGGCGCACATCGCGAGGCCGGCTGCAAGCACGCTAGCTGAAGCGCGCACGATCAGGGAGCTGGTGCTGGACATCAGATTTCCTCGCCGGATTCGGGTGATTATGGTCCTCGGGGTCATCGGCGGGCCGCCTTGTCGCGGGCCAGGAAGCGGGTCAGTACGAACAACCCCAGAACCAACGTCAGAAGCAGCGCCGCAGCGCCATAGCCGCGGATAATGGCTTGTTTCTGACCGGAACGTACCGAGGAGATGATGAACAGCGGCAGCGAGTTCATCTGCCCATGCAGCGGATCGCTGTTGAAGTAGGTGGTCGCACTCGACACGATCAGCAGCGGCGCCGTCTCACCCGCGATCCGTGCGATGCCCAGGATAAGCGCGGTGGCCAGGCCCGATCTGGCCGTCGGCAGTACCACCCGGCGAACCGTCTGCGACTGGGAGGCGCCCAACGCCAGGCTTGCCTCGCGAAGGCCGCCTGGGACGACGCGCAGCACAACCTCCGCCGAACGCGCGATGATCGGAATGATCGTCACGACCAGGGCGAGTGCTGCGGTAAGCCCGGTGCGTTCGGCATGGAAGCTGATGATGAGCACGGTGTAGACGAACAAGCCCGCGAGGATGTCGGGTAGCGCCGTCATCGCCTCGACCACGGTGCGGACGATTCTGGACAGCCGTCCGCCGACCTCGGTCAGGTAGACCGCCGTCGCGACTCCGAGCGGCAGCGAGATGGCCACCGCGATACCGACCTCGATCCCGGAACCGACGATGGCGTGCAGAATCCCACCCTCGGTCAGCGCGGCGGTAGGCCGGACTCCAGACATGTCCTGGGTATAGAAGTTCAGGTGATGAAGCGCGGGCCAGCCCTTGTGGAATATGTGCAAAATCGTGCTCAGCAGCGCGAGCCCGACCAGCATTGCGGCGCTCAACACGACGACTGAGACCAATCTGTCCGCCACGATCGGCCGCGGGTTGGACATTGCGCTGATGAGCCCGTAGAGGGCAATGAAGGCCAGCCACCAGCACACGATGAACCCGAGCGTCCCGCTGAAGGCCAGGACACCGCAGTACACGACCCACACCAGGGCCAGCGCGGCCAGGGCGGAGCCTAGGTAGGAAGCGAACTCATCCGTCGTACGCCTGCCGATGATTCGTGGCACGTCGGGTGCAAGGGCTGCAGCGGTGCGCGGCTGAACCGTGTTCGAGACAGCCGGGCTCAGCATCTCCTCGCGCAGGATGTCGGTCTCTACAGCGGTCATCGCTCCCCCATCAGGCATCCGTGCCGGCGCCGCTACGGCTTCGGTTGACGAATACGGCGGCCACCGTATTGACCGCGAGCGTCATCAGGAACAGCACGAAGCCAGCGGTGAGCAGGGCAGAAAGTTGCCGCTTGGTGGCCTCACCGAACAGTGACGCGATCAGCGCAGATGTTGTTTGGGTGCCCGCGCTCAAGATCTTGATCTTGATGTCATAGGTCGTCGAGATGATCAACAGCACCGCAACCGTCTCGCCGAGCGCCCGCCCGAGGGCGAGCATCGTGCCACCGATAATGCCGCCTCGTCCGAATGGAATCACCACCGAGCGGATCATGCCCCAGCGCGTCGCGCCGAGTGCATAAGCGGCTTCCCGTTCGCCGATCGGCGCCTGGTCGAACACGCCACGCATCACCGCGCACGCCAGGGGCACCACCATGATCGCTACGACTATTCCGGCGATGAATGCCGAGGAGGTATAGGCGCTTTTAGCCCAGCTCGCCGCGTTGGGATCGGTGTCGACCTTGAACAGCGGGATCCAGGCCACGTGCTGGCTCAGCCATCGCGACAGATAGATCGTTTTGGGCTGCAGAATCGCAGCGCCCCAGATTCCGTAGATAATGCTCGGAATCGCCGCCATCAGGTCGATCATCGAGATCAGCGTGGACTTTAGCCAGGATGGGGCATATTCGCTGATGTAGAGCGCGGTCAGCAGTGCGATGGGAAAACCGATTGCCAGCGCCGTCAGCGCGACCTCGATGGTGCCGACGAGGACGGCCGCGATACCGATGTGATCGGTACTCGGCTGCCACTGGGTCTCGGTGAAGAACCGCAGACCGTAGTGCCCAACGGTGGGAATGGCCTGGTAGCCAAGGAAGAGCCCGATCGCACCGGTCATCACCAGCACGAAACCACCGATAAGCCTTACCGAACCGCGAAAGACATGGTCAGCTGTGCTGAGACCTGGATCGATGCTGCGCGGCTTATCCAGCCACTCCTCGAGCTCGAGGCGCTCCAGTTCCTCCGTAGGTAGCGTCATAGCTCAGCCGAAACGTCCGTTGACGTAATCCGCGGTGCGCTGGTCGACCGGGTCGCTGAAGATCTGCTCGGTCCAGCCGGCCTCCACGATCACGCCCGGAGTCCCTTGCGCGGCAAGGAAAAACGCGCACTGCTGCGAGACCCGGGCCGCCTGCTGCATGTTGTGCGTGACGATCACGATGGTCACGTCCGGAGCCAGTTCGGCGATCGTCTGCTCGATGCGGTACGTCGACGTGGGATCCAGCGCCGAGCACGGCTCGTCCATCAGCAGCACTTCTGGCTCGACCGCGAGCGACCGGGCGATGCACAGTCGCTGCTGCTGGCCACCCGACAGCGCCGAACCGGGCGTGTGGAGCCGGTCCTTGACCTCGTCCCACAGCCCGCCGCGGGTCAGGCAGCGCTCGATGAGATCGGCCTTGTCCGAGCGGGAGACCTTCATTCCGGTCAGCTTCAGCCCGGCGGTGACATTGTCTGCGATCGACATGGCCGGGAACGGGTTCGGCTTCTGAAAGACCATGCCGATCCGCTTACGGGTCTGGGTGATTCGGTGGCCCGGCTCGTAGATGTCAGCACCGTGCAGCAACACCTCGCCGGCCAGTTTGGCCGAGGGCACCGACTCGTGCATCCGGTTGAGGATCCTCAGGAACGTCGACTTGCCGCAACCGGACGGCCCGATCAGCGCGGTGACGGTGCGGGCCGGCATCCTCAGCGATACCCGGTCGAGCACCTTGCGGTTGCCGAACCACGCTGAGATGCTGCGGGCATCCAGCGCCGCGGGCCCACCGGCAACCGCGGAGCCACCGGCAACCGCGGAACCACCGGCAGGGTCACCGGCCACCGAAAACGCATCGACGCTCAGGGCGGACACTCTCACTCCTCACGGCCC
>JAVEES010000216.1 GCA_030840285.1 Pseudonocardiales bacterium | reverse complement strand
GGTGAAGACCACCAGACCGAGGATGTACAGCCTTCGGCGGCCGAACATGTCGGCCAGGCGTCCGTAGACGAGCATCAGCGCGGTGGTCACCAACATGTAGCTCAGCAAGACCCACGACGAGGCCACCGCGCTCGAGTCGAAATGCCGGGATACCACCGGCAGGGCGACATCGAGAGTGCTCGAGTTGAGGTTGGTCAGCAACGTGCCGATGCCGGTTACTGACAGAACCCGCCAGGCATAGTGGAGTTGCCTGCGGTGCTCGATGTCGGTCGGGCTTTGCGTTCCGGACAGTTCCAGCTACCGCCTCTCGACCGACGACGGTTCAACACCGCAATCCAAGCAAATTGTATCCTGTATCCGTCCAACTAGGGCAGTGTTTGAATGGTCCAAAATCCGCCAGTACGGTGCGCAGCAAGGCCGGCCGCGGAGGCCGGAACGTCAGGCTCTCCGAGATCGCCACGCAGCGAGGATCAGGCCGAGAATCCCCCCGCATACAAGGAGAATCCCCACTTTCAGCTGGGCAGCGATCCGATAGGCGCCCGTCGAGGCCAAGCTGGAATAGGCCGCGGGATCAGGGACGGCGATGGCGACGGTCGAGCAACGCTGCTCGCCGACTCTGCCGCACGAGGCGGCCGGGTCAGCGGCGTCGTGGCGTTGCCGCGTGAGCGGCGTGGCGGCCGGTGACGGCACGTCGTTCGTCGTCATGCATGCCTGCTCGGCGCTTCTCGGGCAGTTGGACAACGGCCCGTTGCCGACGACGGTATTGCGGAGGACTCCGTTACCTGACAGCGAATTGCGGATCCTTACCGAGTAGGTCAGCCGTACCGAGGCGCCGACCGCCAAGGAACCCGACCACACCAGCCGCCGAGTGCGGAGATCCAGCGTCGCTGCGCCCGAGCTTGCCTTTACGTCAGAGTTGTAGGCGGCATCGTCGAGAACATCTGCCAGCTCGTCGGTCACCGTAGGCGCCAGCGGAATCCCACCGGTGTTGACGAGCAAGACGGTGTAGCGCACCCCGGCTGCGCCTGACCCGTACCGGAAGGGCTCGGCGAGTTTTCGTATCCGGTAGGCGGCGACGTTCGTGACGACAACGCAGTGTCGATCGCTCGAACCGCTCCGGCAATTACCGGCGTTGGCCGCCACGGCGTTGCTCAGCAGTCCGTCACCGCCAGCGTGCACCGTCACGGAATAGTTGATGGTCACCGACGAACCAGCGGCCAGCGCACCGGCCCACGCCAGAATCGGTTCCGAATACGAGAGCACCGTCCCGCCGGTGGCCGTCTCGTCGTTGTTGTAGGCGGCGTCGTCCAGCACCCTGGACAGGTCATCGCTGACCCGGGCGGGATCGGCCGGCGTAAAGCTCGCCGTGCCAGTATTCGTGACGACCAAGGAGTACTTGACGATGTCACCGGCCTGCGCGATGCGGCGGTCTACTGTTTTCGACACCACAAGCCCGCGGGTCGCGGGTCGGACGATCGTGCTGACGGTCGGATCAGCAGGCTTCGACGTCGCCGGGTCATCGGTAGGTATGCCGCTCGCAGGGCCGCCCGTGAACTCCACGACGCCCTGGTTCGCGATGCGGGTTACCCCTTTGGCAAGTGGCGAATCCACCCGTACGGCATAGCTGACGGTCGCGGTCGCGCCACGTGCGATCACCCCGGAAAGCGCCGCTGGGGAATGCAACTCACGCGCGGACGCATAGGGAAACCCGCCGCCGACGTCGGGGACCGGCACGCCGTCGAGTCGGGTGGAGCCCGGTACGTAGTCGGTGTTCGGTGGGACGGCATCGCCGAACATCGATCCGGTCGCGGCCACCGTCCCTTTATTGGCCACCGCGACCGTGTAGGTCACTACCGCGCCGGGGGCGACGGTGCCGGCCGGCGCGACCGACTTCGTCGCATGCAGCGAGGGCGCCGGCGCCGCACAGCTGGCCAGATCACCTGCCCAATAAGCTCCGTTGTCCTGGACGAGGGTCGTGCTGGCCGTCGCGGGATCGAACGCCCAGAGCGCCGTGCGGTCGGCTCGACTGCTGGCGTACAGCGTGCCGTCCGGGCCGAAGGCGAGGCCGGGGAAGCTCAGTTGGCCCGTGCTACCCACGGCGGTGGCCCGCGGCGATCCGGAAACCAGCTGGTCGCGATCCACGGTGAACAAACCCGCGCCCGTTGCGATGATCCACATCGTTCCCGAGGCGTCGAAGCTGAGGTCACCACCGACCGTCCAGGCAGCCGCGCTGCCGCCCGGCGGCGGTAACAGCACGCCATGATCGACCGGCGCCCCGCTGCTCGTCGCGGTGGGGACGGTGGACCACAGCCGGCCACTCTCGTCCATCGACCACAACACGCCGTCCGGGCTCATTGCCAACCGGTTGGTGACGAACATGGGCTGAGAAGCGGCGTTCAGCCGGCTGGAGATGCCGGTCGCGAGATCGAGCCGGTACAAGCTGCCATCGCCGATGCCCACCGCATTGGCATAGCCGGCGTAGTAGGCGATTCCGGGGTTGGCGGGATCGATCGCGAGCGCCGATGACTGCGCGCTCAACGAGCCGACCTTCGTCCACCCCGCGACCGGATCCACGTATCCGTAGGTGCCCTGTCGATGATCGCCCACCGGTCCGTTCGTCACATACCAGAGGGTGTTGCAGTCGGCCGGGACGCCCGCATACGCAGCCGGAGCCGGTCCGTACCCCGTGATGAAGGCCGCTGACAGGAGGGCGAGAGTCAGCGCCACACCGACAAGGCGTACAGGGCGCGGCGGACGTCTGTCTGACACTGGAAAACGCTCCCGGCAGTCGCGGAAGGCCAGATGGCCGGCCCTGCGCCGCCGGACGGCGCCGCCAGAGAACTCCGACGCCGCATGCGCCGGCTTATGACGGTGTTTCTCAAAAATGTGACAGGGGTCACACTGGAGCCCGCTTACTGCTTGGGCTTGCCCGCCCGACTCACGGCAGCGATTCCGGCGGCGGCGAGCAACAAGACGGCGAAGGTCTTCTTCTTGCTGTGCTTGGGCTTGTGGCCCCCCCGGCCCAGGTCTCCGACGGCGTCGCGCACGGTCGCCGAGGCTCCTGCGATCGCCCGGTCGCCGCGCTTTCGTGCCTTGCGAGCCTTCCTCTTGGCCTTACGGGAGGCTTGTTTCGCGGCCTTGCGCCGCTTCTCCGCTTCAGCCTTGGCCGCCTTACGAGCGCGGCGACCCCGTACGGCTATTGCCCCGATACTGGCGCCGATCGCCTCACCCGCGGTCTCGGCGGTAGAGGCGAGGGCGTCCGCGGCAACCCCCACTGCGTGCTGAGCACTGTCGGCGACGGTGGACGCCGCCGACTGCGCGGTGTCAGCCGCTTCATGAAGCTTGTCCGACACTGCTGACTTGGAACGCCTGCTCATCGCCGTCTCCGTTTCTCCCGGATGATCAATGATCTCCAACTTAGCCCGTTATCAAATCGAAGCCGACCTGGCGTCACGCAACCGAAAGTAACGCG
Source organism: Pseudonocardiales bacterium (assembly GCA_030840285.1). Lineage (GTDB taxonomy): Bacteria > Actinomycetota > Actinomycetes > Mycobacteriales > Jatrophihabitantaceae > Jatrophihabitans_A. The sequence goes on along the minus strand of JAVEES010000216.1, from coordinate 10,946 downwards.
TCTGTGAAAATGTGACGCTCTCCAACCCCCTCAGATCCTCCCTGCGCTCTGCGCGGTCGCCGCTGCGAGCCTGCGCCCCGCGCATCGTCGACCCCGTCGACGGCTTCTTCTACGTCGCGTCCTGCACACCGATGGCGGCGGCGAACGATCAGCGCGTGCTGTTGCGCGGCGTGCTCACCTCAACGGCGACCAAGCCCTCGTCGGCCAGCCAGCGAGTCACACCACCTGGCGGCTACCGGCTTCAGGAGGGCGAGTTGCTGCGGGTCACCTTCGATCGGACCGACCCGCATCGGATGATCGTGCATTGGGCAGTGGCAGCCTGACCTACCCCGTCGCCGCGGGCAATCCGAACCGGGAACGCTCTGCGGCTGGCACCAGGTCGAGGAACTCCGGATGCTTGGCTATGTAGGCCCTGACATAGGGACACTGCGGCCGGACCTCGATCCCTCGCCGGCGCATCGTGCGCAGGGTCGCTTCGACAAGGATGCCGGCCAGGCCCTGCCCCGTGTAGGCATCGCCGACCTCGGTATGCACGAAGGTGTAGAGCTTGTCCGATTCCACCCGGTAGACCGTGAACCCCGCGAGCGAGCCATCGACCTCGATCTCGAACCGGTGTCGCGCTGAGTTCTCAGACACCACCGTCTCGTGCTGCTCGGCAGAATCACTCACGCCGACGACCGTACCGCTCGAACCCCGCGACCGTACCGCTCGAATCAGGTTGTCACAGCGGCAACATCTCGGGGTAACCTGAGCTTGCGCGGTTCAGCAACCAGCCGGCAGCTGTTTCCGGACGGTGCTGCTCGAGTCCCCCGAGCCGCCACCTGTCTGGTACAGACTCGTGGTTAAGGCGGACCTCATGACGGATCTGGCGCATCTCAACCAACTCTTCGCCGCGAGCGAAGACCCCTGGCACACTCGCGCCGGGTGGTATTACGAGCGCAAACGCGACATCCTGCTGGCCACCCTTCCGGACGCTCGCTATGCCAGCACCTTCGAACCCGGATGTGGCGACGGCGAGCTGACGATGTCGCTGGCCTCACGCAGCGACCACGTGCTGGCGATGGAGGCCCGGCGGGACTCCGTCACAGCCGCATCAAATCGCACCGCGCACCTGTCCAACGTCACGATCACACAGGGACGGCTGCCCACCGGTTGGCCGCGCAACCAGCAGTTCGACCTGATCGTGTTGAACGAGATCGGGCTGAGCTTCGATCCCGCGGAATGGGCCTCGGTGGCCAATGCCGTCAAAGAGGGTCTGCGACCAGGCGGCACGGTCATCGCCTGCCACTGGAAGCACGAATTGCGGCCGAATCCAACCGAATCGGCCGGGTCCACCCGCTCGGCCGACCGCTCCAGCGCGGATCGCCGCGGCACCGAGGATTCGGGCAGCCAACGGCTGGCCGCGGAGACGCTGCACGGGCTGCTGAACAGCATCCTGGGCCTTCCACGCCAGACCAAGATCGCCGACTGCGACTTCATCCTGGACGCCTGGACGACCAGGGACCGCACCGTCGCCCAGCGCGAGGGCCTGATCTGAGACGTGTCCCCGAGATCCCCCAGTAACCCGGAAATGGTCCCAGTTTTCGAAGTGAAAACATCAGCAGAGGACACTTGGCCAATGCAACTGTGGCCAGGCAAGGCATATCCCCTCGGAGCCAGCTATGACGGTTCCGGCACGAATTTCGCACTGTTCAGTGAGGTGGCAGACCGCGTCGAGCTCTGCCTGTTCGACCCGGACGGGGCCGAGACCCGGGTGGCGCTGCCCGAGGTCGACGGATTCGTCTGGCATGCCTTCATTCCCGGAATCGAGCCGGGCCAGCGTTACGGCTACCGCGTGTACGGGCCCTACGACCCCGAGCACGGCCACCGCTGTAATCCCAACAAGCTGCTGCTCGACCCGTACTCCAAGGCAATCGATGGCGTCTTCCATTGGGACCAGTCGCTCTTCAGTTACGACTTCGGCGACCCGGACAGCCGCAACGACGAGGATTCTGCGGCCAGCATGCCGAAATCCGTCGTGATCAACCCCTACTTCGACTGGGGTGTAGACCGTCCGCCCAAGCGTGAATACGCCGACACCGTCATCTACGAGGCACACGTGAAGGGCCTCACCGAGACGCATCCGCAGATCCCGGACGAGATTCGGGGCACCTACTCAGCGATCGCCCACCCGGTCATGATCGATCACCTCAAGACCCTCGGCGTGACGGCGATCGAGCTCATGCCGGTGCACCATTTCGCCAACGACTCCACCCTGCAGGAGAAAGGCCTGACGAACTACTGGGGATACAACACGATCGGCTTCTTCGCGCCGGACCACAAATACACCTCGTCCGCGACTCCCGGTGGCCAGGTGCAGGAATTCAAGGCGATGGTGCGCGCCCTGCACGAGGCAGACATCGAGGTCATCCTCGACGTCGTCTACAACCACACGGCCGAGGGCAACCATCTCGGCCCGACCCTCAGCATGCGGGGCATCGACAACGCCGCCTACTACCGCACCGTCGAGGACGACCAGCGGTATTACATGGACTACACCGGGACGGGCAACAGCCTCAACGTCCGGCATCCGCATTCCCTGCAGTTGATCATGGATTCCCTGCGGTACTGGGTCACCGAGATGCACGTCGACGGTTTCAGATTCGACCTGGCGGCGACGCTGGCACGCGAGTTCTACGACGTCGACCGGCTCTCCAGCTTCTTCGAACTCGTGCAGCAGGACCCGACGGTCAGCCAGGTCAAGCTGATAGCCGAACCGTGGGACGTCGGTCCCGGTGGCTACCAGGTCGGTAACTTCCCACCGCAGTGGACCGAGTGGAACGGCAAATACCGCGACACGGTAAGGGATTTCTGGCGTGGCGAGCCTGCCACGGTGGGCGAGTTCGCGGAACGGCTGACGGGTTCCTCCGATCTGTACGAGCACTCCGCACGCCGGCCGGTTGCCTCGATCAACTTCATCACCGCCCACGACGGCTTCACGCTGCGCGACCTCGTTTCCTACAACGAGAAACACAACGAGGCCAACGGCGAGGGAAACAACGACGGCGAGAGCCACAACCGGTCCTGGAACTGCGGCGTCGAGGGTCCGACCGAGGATCCCGAGATCCTGAAACTACGCGCGCGTCAACAGCGAAACTTCATCGCGACGCTGCTGCTGTCCCAGGGCGTACCGATGATCTCGCACGGGGACGAACTCGGCCGAACGCAAGGCGGAAACAACAACGGCTTCTGCCAGGACAACCCGATCACCTGGGTGCATTGGGACCAGGTGGACGAGGATCTGCTCGATTTCACCAGGAAGGTGGCCGCCCTGCGCGCCGAGCACCCGGTGTTCCGCCGGCGACGCTTCTTCGACGGCCGCCCCGTCCGGCGCAAGGGCCAGGACGGCCAGGCCGACATCGCCTGGTTCAGCCCGGACGGCGGAGCCATGACCGAGGAGGACTGGGACTCCGGCTTCGGCCGATCGGTCGCGGTCTACCTCAACGGTCAGGGCATCCCCGACCGGGACGCCCGCGGTCAGCGCGTCGTGGACGACTCCTTCGTCCTGATCTTCAACGCCCATGACGCCGCGATCGACTTCACGCTCCCCGGCCCGGAATACGGCCAGGCGTGGACGCCGGTGATCGACAGCGACCACGCGGAATTTCCGGAGGGCGACCCGGTCAAGTCCGGCGGCGTGGTGCGGGTCGGAGCTCGAGCGCTGGTGGTCCTGCAGGGTGCGGACTGATGGTGGTTCCCACCTCGACGTACCGGCTACAGATCACCCCCGAATTCACGCTGGCCGATGCCGCTCAGCTGACCGGCTACCTCGCCGAGCTCGGTGTCGGTGCCGTCTACACCTCACCGCTGCTTCGGGCCACGACCGGTTCCCAGCACGGCTATGACGTGGTCGATCACGACGAGGTGGACCCTTCCCGCGGCGGGAGCAAGGGCCTGAAGGCGCTGGCCACTGCGTGCGCCGAGCGGGGCCTGCAACTGATCGTCGACATCGTGCCGAACCACATGGGCGTTGCGGTACCGGTCGAGAACCACGCCTGGTGGGACGTGCTCAGGCTCGGTCAGGCCTCGCGCTATGCCAGCTGGTTCGACATCGATTGGGCTTACGCCGACGGCCGGATCCTGATTCCGGTACTCGGCGACGAGGTCGACCCCGATCGCGAGCTGCAGGTCGTTGACGGCGAGTTGCGTTACTACGAGCACCGCTATCCGCTCGCGCCCGGCAGCGCGGCGGACGGTGGCGGGGCAGCCGAGGTGCACGAGCGCCAGCACTACCGGCTGGTCAATTTTCGGCTGGCCGACACCGAACAGAATTACCGCCGCTTCTTCGCGGTGACCGAACTCGCCGGCCTTCGCGTCGAGGATCCCGGCGTCTTCCAGGCGACCCACCGAGAGATTGTGAGTTGGGTTCCTTCCTATGGTGTAACGGGAATCAGGATCGATCATCCCGACGGCCTGGTGGATCCCAGCGGCTATCTCGAACGGCTCGCCGCGGCGGCACCCGGGGCGTGGATCACCGTCGAGAAGATAACCGAGCCAGGTGAAGAACTTCCGCCGTCGTGGCCGGTCGCCGGCATGACGGGGTATGACGCCCTCGCGGAGGTCAACGCATTGCTGCTCGATCCCGCCGCCGAAGGCACCCTGACCCGGATCTACCAGGAGCTGACCGGTGACCGGCGCAGCTGGCAGGAGCACATCGCCGACGGCAAGCGCTTGGTCGCAACGACGATCCTGCAGGCCGAGATCCGCCGCCTGGCACGATTGGTTCCTCAGGTGCAGGACGCCGTAGCGGCGCTGACCGAGCTGGCGATCGCCTTCCCGGTGTACCGCTCCTACCTGCCACTCGGTTCAGAACACCTCGAGCACGCAATCGAGGCGGCCTGCGGTCGCCGGCCTGAGCTAGCCACCGCGATCGAAACCCTGCTGCCCCGGCTCCGTGAGCCGTCCGACGAGCTCTGCCTGCGCTTTCAGCAGGTCACCGGTGCCGTAATGGCAAAGGGTGTCGAGGACACCGCGTACTACCGCTACAGCCGGTTCGTCGGCCTTAACGAGGTCGGCGGTGACCCCGGCCGGTTCGGAAGCGGAGTGGCGGACTTCCACCGGGCCCAGGAGCGCCGGCAGTCGGTCGCTGCCCAGGGCATGACGACACTGTCCACGCACGACACCAAGCGGGGCGAGGACGTCCGCGCCCAGCTCGCGGTCCTTGCCGAGATCCCGGACCAGTGGGCTGAGACCGCCGCGCGGTTGCTCGGACTCGCTCCGATACCGAGCCGCGCGTTCGGCTACCTGCTCTGGCAGACATTCGCCGCAACCGGGCTGATCGAGCGTGGCCGGATGCATGCCTATGCGGAGAAGGCCATGCGAGAGGCGGCCGACGGTACCGGCTGGATCGACCCCGAGCCGGACTTCGAGGCAGCGGTGCACGCGGCAGTCGATGCCGCCTATGACGACATGGCTGTTCGCAACCTCGTCACGTCCCTGCATGCTCGCATCGAACCGTTCGGCAGGATCAACGCGCTGTCCCAGAAGCTCATCCAGCTCACGATGCCGGGGATTCCGGACGTGTATCAGGGAACCGAGTTGTGGGAGGACTCCCTGGTCGACCCCGACAACCGGCGCGCGGTCGACTTCGAGGTACGCCGCGAGCTGCTCGCGGCCACATCTGCCTCTCACCCCGCCGAATCCGTCCCAGACGAATACGGTCGGACCAAGCTGCTGGTGGTGGCCCGCACCTTGCGAGCGCGCCGGGAACGGCCCGAGCTGTTCAGCGGCTACACCCCGTTGCTCGTCGACGGTCCCGCGCAGGACCATCTGGTGGCCTTCGACCGGGGCGGCGCCATCGTCCTCGCCACCCGGCTGCCAGTGGGCCTCCAGGCGCTCGGCGGCTGGAAGGAGACCCAGCTGGTCCTGCCGCAAGGCCGGTATCGCGACAGCCTCACCGAGCGTGAGTTCAGCGGCGACGTCTCGGTGGCTGAGGTTCTCTCGACAAACCCGGTCGCCCTGCTGCTCCGCGAGGATCCCGATGCCTGAGATAAGCGTGTGGGCGCCCAACGCCTCGACCGTCCGGCTGTGGCTGCAACAGGGTGAAGAGACCACCGTCGTCGCGATGGATGCGCTCAGCGGCGGCTGGTGGCTGGTGGATACGGCCATGGCTGTCGACGGAGCGAACTACGGCTTCTTGCTCGATGACGACGAGACGGTGCTGCCCGATCCGCGTTCCCGCCGCCAACCGGCGGGTGTGCACGGTCAGAGCCGGATCTATGCCGACCGCTTCAACTGGACCGACTCGCAGTGGCGGGGGACGGATCTTCCGGGCGCGGTCTTATACGAGTTGCACATCGGTACGTTCACGCCGGAAGGAACCCTTGACGCCGCGATCGAGCGCCTGGACCACCTGGTGGAACTCGGCGTCACCCACGTCGAACTGTTGCCGGTGAACGACTTCAACGGTGACTGGAACTGGGGCTACGACGGGGTGCTCTGGTACGCCGTCCACGAGGCCTACGGTGGGCCGGACGCCCTGAAGCGTTTCGTCGACGCCTGCCATGCAAACGGCCTGGCGGTCACGCTGGACGTCGTCTACAACCACCTCGGGCCCAGCGGCAACTATCTGCCGCGGTTCGGTCCCTACTTCAAGCCCGGGCGGAACACCTGGGGTGACCTGATCAACCTCGACGGGGAGGGCTCGGGCGCGGTCCGCGAACATATCCTGGGCAACGCACTGATGTGGCTGTCGGAATTCCACATCGACGCGCTCCGGCTCGACGCGGTGCATGCGCTGCAGGATTCCTCGCCGACCCATCTGCTGGCCGAACTGTCCGAGCGGGTCGAGAAACTGGCCGAGCAGCTGGGACGGCCGCTTACGCTGATCGCCGAGTCCGACCTGAACGACCCGATCATGTTCACGCCCCGGTCGGCGGGCGGCTATGGCCTGGACGGGCAGTGGGACGACGACGTGCACCATGCCCTGCACTCGGCGCTGTCCGGAGAGCGTCAGGGCTACTACGCCGACTTCGGATCGCTCGCGGTTCTCGCCAAGGTGTTCACCCGGGCGTTCCTGCATGACGGAACCTTTTCCAGCTTTCGTGGACGAAACCATGGCAAGCCCGTCGACCGGGCCAGCACGCCCGGCTATCGCTTCGTCGTCTGCCTGCAGAACCACGATCAGGTAGGTAATCGCGCAGCCGGCGACCGGCTGGCCGAGATCGCGCCGCGTGGGCTGCTGGAGGTCGGAGCCGTGTTGCTGCTGAGCTCGCCCTTCACCCCGATGCTCTGGATGGGTGAGGAATGGGCCGCTTCTACGCGCTGGCCGTTCTTCACCTCACACCCCGAGCCCGAGTTGGCCGAGGCGACCGGAAAGGGCCGCGTCGAGGAGTTCGCCAGTCATGGCTGGGACGTCTCGCAGCTGATCGACCCGCAGGACCCCGCAGCGTTCCTCTCGGCGAAGCTCAACTGGAGCGAACCCGACGAGCCAGCGCATGCCGGGATGCTCGCGCTGTACCGGGCCTTGCTGCGCCTGCGCCGCACGGAGCCAGAGCTGGCGGATGCACGGCTGGACGAGGTGCGGGTGGATTTCGACGAGCAGGCCCGCTGGCTGGTCGTGCACCGAGGGTCGCTGCGGGTGCTTGCCAACCTCGCGGATGCGGCGCGCTCGATACCCATCGGCGGGACCGAACTGCTCCTGGCCACCGGTGAGGCAGCGGTTGCCCTGGGAGCGGATCAAACGGTGCTGCCGGCTCAGTCGGCGGCCATCATCAGGACGCGCTGAGCCCTCAGCGGCCGCCACCGATGTAGCTGTACTCGACGCGGTCGCGGCCCTCGCGCTTGGCGGTGTAGAGCGCGGCATCGGCGATGTGGAGCAGATCGTCCACCTGGCTGGCCTGCTGCGGGTAGCCCGACATCCCGATCGAGGCAGACATGCCCGTCACCATCGGCTTGTCCGGGTCGCGAGTCGGCACCCTGAGGTCGCGCACCCGCTGCAGGATGCGGTCGGAGATATCCAGCGCCTGCAACGGCGACACGTCGGCCAGCAGTGCGACGAACTCCTCGCCGCCGAATCGCCCGATCACGTCATAGCCGCGCAGCTCGTCGGTCAGCACGTCGGCGACCGCCTTGAGGACAGAATCCCCGACGAGGTGCCCGTAGGTGTCGTTGATCAGCTTGAAGTTGTCCATGTCGATGATCAGCATCGCGGCCTGCTTGTCGTTGCGGGCGCTGCGCTCCAGCTCCGCGATCGCCGCCTGCTGCCACGCCAGGGCGTTGAGCAGCCCCGTCTTGGCATCCATGGTCGCGGCCTCCTGCAGCTCCTTGGAGAGGACGCTGCGCTGCATGATGACCATCGCGGGGATGACGAGGACTGTCATCCACGGTTCGAACAGCAAGGCGAGGGCGGTCAGGGCCGCCAAGCACAAGGTGGCGAGTTCGAGCAGGTTGTCCTGCCACATGGTGAGGAACGGCGGCGGGCTGGCCGGCCGGCTGCCGATGCAGACCGCCGTGTAGATCAGGCCGGTATTCATCAGGGAGTAGACGACCATCGCGCAGACGACGGCGATCACCGCTCCCACGCCCATCGGAAGGGCGCCCCGCGCTCCGAACAAGTCCATGACCGAGCGCGCTGCCACGCAGGCGATCCAGATGCTGGCTCCGGTGAAGGCCGTCCGGTACGGGATGCCGCCGCGAGCCTTCACGTAGCGATACCAGGTGTGGACCTGGATCAACACGACCAGCGGCAGGGTCAACGACGGCGCCAGGACGATCGCCGCCGCGAACGTCCAGACCGAGGTCATATCCGTGTGCCGGGTTGCCCGAATCTTGATCCGGAACTTCTCGACGCGCAGTGTGCCCTCTTCGAAGAGGATGGCCAGGCCGAGCAGCGCGACGAACCACACGACCGACGTCGAATCGATCTGGCTGGTCAAAATTGCGCGGACGCCGAGGGCCAAGGCGACGGCATGAACTGAAAGGACGAAACCAACCATGCCGGATGAAGTCGACCAAAGCGGCCATTGACGTAGACGCGCGGCTACCGATGACTTCTCGGTATGCGGGACACGCGCCATACTGACTCTCCTAGGGGTGCCCATACGGTAGCGGACGAGCCGGTCCGATGTCATCCCATAGGAGTTCTTAACAGCTGTCCTGATACGTAGATGGCGACCGATTTTTTGCAATCCACGGGGCCTTCGGTCTTCGTCATGCCGCAAAACGGAAAGGAGTGGACAATGTCGAACTTCCAATGGATCTAGTCACAGCCGTTTGCGTCTAATAGGCAACTTGTCCGACAAAGCTTCCGCTTACAACTACCTCAGCGGCGGCCAGGCGTCGGGAATGAGCCGTGCCGAATAAGTGTGATGCACGTTACATAACCGTTTCTGACAACCCAGGAAGGTCGTCCACGTGAACAACAACCAGTGGTTCTAGATCCCACCCCCTGACTTGACCCCCAGCGACCCCTCGAAAGGAGACCCCGTGAACAACAACCAGTGGTTCTAAACCCCTCACCCACCAACCCGCCCACAAGCCCCGAAGGAGACCCCGTGACCAACAACCAGTGGTTCTAAACCCTCCACCGCCAACCCGCCCAGACGCCCAGAAAGGACACCGCCGTGAACAACACCCAGTGGTTCTAGGAATCGCCGTCTACTTCGAATTACTTCGAACCCGTGAACAAAGAGCCACGGGGGCTCTATGTTCACCACTCGCGGCGGAAACACCGGCGAACCTACGCAGGGTTTTCAGCCTCACCCCGTGTCAGGGACATCTCTCCCTGGATCTCCTGCCGCTCCCGAGCCAAAACTCGCGACCACCCAAGAGCGAGCAACACCGCGCAGACCGCTTCAACGGCTCCCGCAACCCAGACTGCCGTGCCCGAGGACCACATCGAGGCCACGAGACCGCCAAGCAACACACCGATCCCTTGAACTGCCAGCGATCCCGAACTGGCGATCCCGATGGCTTGGCCACGCTGGCCGTCCGGCACCGCTCGGGCGTATTCGGCGAAAACCTGAGCCAGGTAGGCCCCGAACAATCCGCTGAGAAACCACAGGACCAGCGAGCCTGGAACCCCTGGCCGGAGCACGCACAGTGCGAGCGGGATCGCGGTACCGACGGCGAGTGCCCCGATGCATCGCCGCCTGACCTCGCTCGGGACGAACCTCATGAAGATGTACGTGCCGACTGCGGTGCCCGCCGGCATCGAGGCCATCAGCAACCCGGTCGCCCGCGCTCCGCCGCCTAGAGCTTCGGCATACGGTGCGGCAACGCCTTCAGGCACCACGAAGAGTCCAGCCAGCCAGCCCAGGCCTAACAAGATGCGCAGTCGCCTGTCAGAGGCTACGAGCCGCGCCCCGGCAAGGATCGTCCGGAAGTAGGCGCCCGGACCGGCCGGATCCCCGGAACGAGCTGCTGGCCGGCGCTTCAAGCCCTTGGCCAGCAAGGCCGCCGAAACGGCGAACGTGGCGGCGTCGACAGCCAGCGCCCCCCGCTCGCTGATCACCGCGATGACGAGGCCACCACCGGCGAACCCGGCCAGCTGCGCTAGCTGGCCGGTGATGGTCCGCAGGCCCGTGGCAACGACATATCTCTCGCCCTCGAGGATGCCTGGCACCAGCGCGTTCTCGGCCGCCGAAAACGGTGAACCGAGGAGCACCGACAGCACCAGCAGACTGCAGATCGCGACCAGCGGCATCCCGGGCAGCGCCATCGACGCCAGCAGCAGGGCGCGAGCCAGGTCGCACCAGATCATCAGTTCGCGCCGGGGCAATCGATCTGCCAGCCCGGCCAGGAACGCGCCACCCACCAGGGCTGGCAGGAACGTCAACGCGTAGGTGAGGGCGGTCAGCGCCGAGGACGACGTGCGTTCGAAGACCAGCACCGACAGGGCGAGCCGCGCCAGCTGGTCGCCGGCCAGCGACTGGGCGTCAGCGAGCCAGAGAGTCCGAAACTCTCGT
>JAVEES010000376.1 GCA_030840285.1 Pseudonocardiales bacterium | reverse complement strand
ACGTGTCAAGCATCAGACCGACGTTGGCCAGGCCGATGTCCTCGCACAACCGAACGCCCTGCTCAACGGTGTTGACCAGATCGGTCTCGAAGCGATTCAGCGGCTCGACCGCCAACGTGACCTCGGCCGCGGCGGCGGCCTCGCCGACCTGCCGCAGACCCTGCACCGCGCGGTCCCACTGAGCCTGGCGCTCTACCGGCTCAAGCAGTCGGGCCTGTCCGGTGGTCGCGTACATCGGGCCACTGACCAGCGGGCTTCCCACCTCATGAGCGAACTCGACACAGTGCATCAGGTAGCCACGCGCTGCACTTCGCACGTCGGCGTCCTCGTGCGACACGTCGCGCTGTGGCCCGAAGGCGCCGCAGACGAGCACATTCAGGCCCTCGTCCGAGGCGGCGCGGGCAACCGAGGATGCCTTGAGCAGGCTGGGATCCTCGATGCAGACCTCGACATGGTCATAACCCCATGCGCGCGCTTCGGCGAACAGCCGCAGATCGTCATTCGAGAACGGCGAGGCCATCACGAAGGTGCTCAGGCCAAGGGGAATCCGATCGGTCCGGGTCACATCAGGCCTTTCCGGCCAGTGCCCGTCGGGTGCGGACCTTCTCCTCGATCGCACGCAAGGTACGGATAGCGCGCTCGGTGTAGCGGTCGAAGAACTCGTCGTGCCGTCCGGCGGCAAACGGATCGGCCGCCGCGGGGAGCAATTCGAAGCTGACGTACTTGTCGTAGGAGATGTCGATCAGCGCCTCGACGATCGGCTCGAAGTCGATCATCGCGCCACCAGGAGCAGTGCGGTCAGAGTCGGCAAGGTGCACGTGCTGCAGGACGCCGGCACATTCACGGAACGCTCCGGCGATCGAGGATTCCTCGATATTCATGTGGAAGGTGTCGCCCTGGACACCACCGTTGTCCAGGCCCGTCTCGGCCCACAGTCGCCGGGCCTGCTCCAACCGGTTGAGGAAGTAGGACTCGTAGCGGTTCCAGCACTCCAGTGAAAAGCTGACGCCCCGTTCAGCGGCGTACTCGCCCGCGGTCCGAATGGATTCGACTGCCCATTTCCATTCGTCGGCCGGGTCGGCCAGCGCCTTGGTCTTCATGCAGGCAGTCGGGTGCACTACCACGGTCGGACAGCTCATCGTCGCGGCAAAGTCAGCGAGATCCTTGACGTACTGGATTGCGGACTCTCGCGCTTGGCGGTCCGGGTGCGCCAGATCGCGCTCCGCGGTATAGATCGAGCAGATGCTGCTGACGCCGATTCCGGCGTCGCGGGTGATCCTGCTGACCCTTTCGGCGTCGATGGTTTCCGGTTCCCCGACGATCTCGATCGCGTCGTAACCGAAACGCGCGACGCGGTCGACAGAGGCCTTGGTGTCCTCGCCGAAGTAGACGAGTGAGTTGTAGGCGTATCGGAATGTGCCCTCGGCGGTCATAGCTGCTCCATGGTTGAAAAGGGTTCGGGTGTGACAGGCGGCCGGCCTTGCTGCCCCATCAGATCTGGACGTGCACCTTCACGATGGACCGGTCGTGTTCGAGATCCCGGATGGCCGACACGGCCTCGGCCAGCGGTCGCACCGAATCGACAATGACGCTCGGATCGAAGCGGCCACCGGCCAGCAGCTCGATCGCTCGTGGCCAGGTGTCGTAGGTACCGGCGTACGAGCCGGTGATCGTGAGTTCCTTGGCGTAGATGTCGAATGGGCGCAGCGACATGGATGCGTCCTGCGGAGCTGCGCCATAGGCCAGAACCCGGCCGCCACGGCGAACGGCCGCGATGGCGGTCTCATACGTCACGACGCTGCCGACCGCCTCGATCACCACATCGGGCCCGATGCCATCGGTCAGATCCGCCACGGCCTCCAGGACGTCTGACTGGAACGGATCGATGCACAGGTCGGCACCCATCTGCTTGGACCGGTCCCGGCGACCGGCGTCGGGCTCGGAGACGACGACCTTGCTGGCACCGGAAAGCACCGACAATGCGATGTGGGCCAGGCCCATCGGTCCGCCGCCCAGCACCAGGACGCTGTCCCCGGATCGGATTCCGACCCGGTCCTGACCATGCACCGCACATGCCAGCGGCTCGACGTAGGCCGCTGTGTCAAGCGAGACCGACGCGGGCAGCACATGCAGGTTGGTAGCCGGCGCGACGACATATTCGGCCAGGCCACCGGCGGTGTGCACGCCGAGCTGCGCTACCTGGGGGCAGAACAGTTTCTGCCCGCGGCTGCAGTAGTAACAGTGACCGCAGGAGGTGTTGATATCGACCACCACCCGGTCGCTGACCTTCACATCGACAACCCCGGAGCCGAGCGCGGCCACCGTGCCGGAAAACTCGTGGCCCAGGACCAGCGGAAGGTTCGGCGCCGGGAAATTGCCCTTGGCGATGTGCAGGTCGGTGCCACAGATGCCGCAACGGTGCACCTTGATAAGCACTTGTCCAGCACCCGCTTCTGGAATCGGTACCTCGTCCAGTCGCAGGTCGTTCGGGGCGTGCAGCCGGACGGCGGCCATCGTGTCGCTCATGTACATCCTTCGTTGGGATCAGGTGTTTCAGGAGACGATCAGGGGGCGGAGGGTGCGGTGGGCGATCTGCAGTCCGGTCAGAACACCCTGTTCGGTACCGCCCCAGACCGGATCCTCATGCTCGACCGAGAGAACTCCGTCGAAGCCGCCCTCGTAGAGGGTGTCGATGACGGCGCTCCAGTCCACCTGGCCCAGGCCTGGCACCCGGTAGCGCCACCAGCCGACGTCCCAGGGGTTCTCGCGCGAGATCGCTTTGCCCGGATAGCCGTATCGGTTGCGCTGCTCCGGAAAAGTCTGGATGTCCTTGGCCTGCGCGTGGGCGACCTTGTCGAGGTACGGGCGGAGGGCGGCAACCGGATCGATGCCCATCCACACCAGGTGTGAGGGATCGTAATTGAGGTACAAGCCGATGGAGAACATCCATTCCCACAGCTCGGGCGAGTACGCCAGATTGCCGGGATAGCCGTCCGGATGCCAGCCTTCCATGACGCAGTTCTCGATGACGATCTTCACGCCGCGTTCGCCGGCCCGGTCGACCAGGGGCTTGAACACCTCGACCGCCTCGGCCAGGTTCTGCGACACCGACTTGGACGGGTCCCGCCCGACAAATGTGCCGACGGTCGGAATACCGAGCAGCGCGGCCGCGTCGATACACGCCAGGACGTG
>JAVEES010000358.1 GCA_030840285.1 Pseudonocardiales bacterium | reverse complement strand
ATAGCCCCAGGGGTCGACCGCGAGCGCCGCGCCCACCAGCGCGGCGCCGCCCAGGAAGCCTCGTCGGCTGGTCCCGGACTCCGCCGCGCGGCGTCCGGATCGAAGTGCGACTCGGTTGATCAGCCGCTCGGCGAGTGAGGAAGGGGTCTTGACGGGAGCGCTCATCGGGCTACCTCGATCCGGTCCAGCAGCGCGTTGACCTCGCCGGCCAGCGCTCTCGCCTGGCGATGCGAGCCGAGCACCACGTACAGGCACATCGGCCGGCCGTTCTCGGTGCAGAAGTGCTGGAACCCGGACTGCCCGGCGATCCGTCGCTGCAGCCCGTTCGGGTTGAACTGCTGCGCCCGCACTCGCGGCAAGCCCGCTGGTTCGAAGAGGGCGCTGCCCAGGCAATCCTCGCCGAACTCGAGCAACGCTATGAAAATGTGGCCCGCTGTCATGGCTTCTACCGCGCCACTTCCGTAGTCACCGCGCGAGGCGGGCAACGCGAAATTGGCCAGATGCAGTACGGGAAAAGCCCGTTCGCCGATCCAGCCACTCGTCCCTGGCAGCGGGGCGGGATGCCTGCCCGGGGTGCGGGGCAGCGCCGATGACCCAGCCGCCGATGACCCAGCCGCCGATGACCCGGCCGCCGATGACCCGGCCGCCGATGACCCCGCCGCCGAGCTGACTGCTCGGCGATAGATCCTGCCCTCCCAGCGAGGCGGCAGCTGGACGGCGAATCCGTGGCCGGCGAGCTTGGGTGCCGGCACCAGCGAGGTCATGGTTCATCCAGCTCGGCGGCGCGCGTCACCGCCGGTTGGTAGAGGCTCGGATCTGACGGACCGATGCCTGCCCTGAGCAGCACCCGATCGACATCCTCCTCGCGCTCACGGTCTGCCGGTGGCTTGGCAAAGCGCTTGAGCGGCTGACTGTCCTGCGTCGCCTGCTGGATGAGTCCGCCGATCTGGCTGAACGAGGTTCCTGAGCCCTCGCCCTTGATACGTCCGGTGCGCCCGTCGGTGATCACGACGTAGGGCGAGCCCGGAACCTCGAATTCTGTCCAGGCCTCACTCGACATCACCACATCGACACCGGGCGGGCACAGTTCTGCCAACGCCGGCGGACTCTCGGCCTCCGGTCCCTTCGTCACCACAAGTAGCCGGGTGCCGTCGGGAAATGCCAGAACCTCGGGCTGGGCGAGTTCGTGCCAGAAGCCGGTGCACCCCTCGCAAGTGGAGGAGAGGAACGCCAGCACCGTGTCGTGTTCGACGCCGACGGTCCTGGCCGACACGATCTCGCCATGCAGTGACACGCCGGCGACGTCGTGAGCCGGTGCCCACTCCTGGCGTCCCTGGATCCGGTGCGCGTCCGGCTCAGGTACCGAGGCGACCGTCTGGAAGGGCGGGCCGGCGGCAGGTGCGCCGCCGGAGTCCAGTTGATGCAGCCGATTGAGAACTGTCGCGTAGCCGCGGAGCAGGCCAGCAACCAGCACGGCCAGCACGAGGACCAGGACCGTGTCGAGAACAACGAGTGCAATCATCGGACGACCTCCACCCGAGAAGCGGCGGACAACAGTTCGGGAAGGGCCGTCATCAGCAGGTAGCTGAGGAAGGCCAGCAGGAGGGCGGACAGGGTGAGGGCTGACCCCGTCCACGGATGATCGGTCAGCTCCCTCAGCAACGAGGGCGACGGAGCTAGCACACCCAGCAGGCAGGCAACCGCGTACGCGACATTCACCCCGGTGTGCCAATGCGTGATCCCGCTCGGACCGGCGAAGCAGCCACAGTCCTGTCCGGCGGCGACAGCCATCATTCGGATCGACACCAGCGCCAGCACGGCAAAGGCGGTTGCGAGCAGGCCCGCGGCCAGCCGCCCGCCAAGGACCACCGCCGCGAAGGCGACCAGCAGTTCGGCAAGGCCGGCGAGGCGCCCGGCGAACCGTTCGCTCAGCCGATCGGCGCCGGGTAGGCGGGCCGCGTTGAGCGCCGATCGCACCGTTCCGCCTCGAAGCAGCTTGAAGGCACCAGCCGAAGCCAGCAGCGCCGCCGCGGCGCTCAGCAAACCGAGCACAGTCGCCCCCTGCCCCGTCCCAGTCGCCGGACGATGATCGGGTAGATGACGCTTACCACATCACAGCATGAGAAATGGTGCAACAGCTGACGAGCGGGCGTGACTACATCGAGAGGATCAGCGCACCACGACGCGGGTAACCCAGGTCTTGCCGTCGGATTCGCGCGTTACCGTGACGCGCACCGTCTTGCCGTTGCCGACATAGCCGAACACCGTGGGGCCGTCGACGCCCTGCTCTGGAAGGTAAACCGCGGTCGCATGCTCGTGAGCCACCAGAGCGCGTGTCGTCGCCAGCGGCACGGTATGTGGCAGCACGCAGTCCAGTGCCTGTTTCTCATCGCCGGCGCTGAGGGCCCCCATGTAGGCATCGGCGGTGTTCTGTGCGGTATCGGTCGCGGCACAGAGGTTCGGCGGGATCACGATCGTCGAGCCGCTGGGCAATGGAGTCGCCGATGGCCGGGCGGACGAGTGCGTCGAGGTCGTGCCGCTGCTGCGCGTCTTGGCCGCCAGGCTGCTGGGTGCCGACGTGGCTGCGCTCGGCGCTGTGCTCGTCACGGTGGAGGCGGCGCCCGAGTCGGCGTTCGTTCTCGAGTCAGCCGTGCAGGCGCTGCTGGCCAGCAGCGAACCCAGCGCCAACGCGATCACGACGACGCGGGCGCCAGGTAGCCGGCCGGCAGAGTCAGGCATCCGGTGCGAGCCCCTCACCTCACGCGTGGCACTGCCGCGGGCCAGAATCGTCCTCGGTCAGTCGGTCAGTTCGCGTTGGCTGGCCGCCCGCTCAGCCTCGGCCTGTTCGAGCGCCGCGAGCTCGGCTTCGATCTCGGCCTTCTCACGCACCGGACGGAAGAAGCCCTTCACCCGCGCCGTTTGAGGATTGCCAAGCTTGTTCATCTTCTTCGGCACGGGGGTACCCGCGTACTCGAGCAGGCCGTGACCATGATCGTCCACCGCCCCGAGCGGTTGGTGGATCTCGATGAACTCACCGTTCGGCAGCCGCTTGATGATTCCGGTCTCGATACCGTGCTCGAGCACCTCACGGTCGTGGCGCTGCAGGCCGATGCAGGCCTTGTAGGCGATCACGTAGGCCAGCGGCGGAGCGAGCAACATGCCGATGCGACCTGCCCACGTCATCGCGTTCAAGGAGATGTCGAAGGCCTTGGCGATCAGGTCGTTACCGCCGGAGAGCAGCAGCACGCCGTAGAACGTGATGGCCATCGCGCCGAGGCCGGTGCGGACCGGGACGTCCCGAGGTCGCTGCAGCAGGTGGTGTTTAGCTCGATCCTTGGTGAGCTTCGCTTCGAGGAACGGGTACGCGCCGGCCAGCGTGAACAGGATTCCGGGCAACACGATCGTTGGCCAGAACAGTGCGGGAATCGTGTGGTGCCACAACCGGATCTCCCACGACGGGAAGAGCCGGGTGGAACCGTCCAGGAAGCCGATGTAGAAGTCAGGCTGGGAGCCGGCGGACACCTGAGCGGTGTTGTACGGCCCGTACAGCCAGATCGGGTTGATCTGGGCAAGGCCGCCGAGCGCGGCACAGACAGCGAACACGATGAAGAAGAAGCCACCGGCCTTGGCCGCGTAGGTGGGATACATCCGCTCACCGGAGACGGTGTGCTCGGACTTGCCCGGTCCCGGGAACTCGGTGTGCTTCTGCTTGATCAGCAGCGCCATATGGGCGCCGATCAGTCCGGCGAGAATGCCCGGGACCAGCAGTACGTGCACGATATAGAGCCGGCCGATGATCTCGGTTCCCGGGAACTTTCCGCCGAACGCGAGAAACGCGACCCAGGTGCCGATCACCGGGATGGACTGCATGATCGCCTCCGCGATCCGCAGGCCGGTTCCCGACAGCAGGTCATCGGGCAACGAGTAGCCGGCGAACCCCTCGACGAGTCCCAGCGTGATCAGGCCGAGCCCGATCAGCCAGTTGAGTTCGCGGGGTTTGCGGAACGCGCCGGTGAAGAACACCCGGAACATGTGGATGGTCATGGCTGCCATGAACAGCAAGGCAGCCCAGTGATGGATCTGCCGCAGGATCAGCCCACCGCGCACGTCGAAGGAGATGTGCAGCGTCGAGGCGTAGGCGCGCGACATCTCGACGCCCTGCAACGGCACGTAGGACCCGTCATAGCGGACCTCGGCCATCGAGGCGTCGAAGAAGAAGGTCAGGAAGGTGCCGGTCAGGATGAGAATGATGAACGAGTAGAGCGCAATCTCGCCCATCATGAACGACCAGTGGTCGGGGAAGACCTTGTTCAGCTGCTTGCGCAGGCCGCCGGCGAGCCCGAGCCGTTCCTCGAAGAACTTGCCGGCCTTACCCTGCGGCGTGCGCGGCTTGTCGAAGCGGCGAGCCCCCTTGACGGTGGGTGCTTCGTTCAACGTCGTCATGGCCGCTCCCAGAATGCCGGACCGATAGCCTCGGGGAAATCACCCTTTGCCACAAAGTACTGCTTGCCGTCCTGGACTTCGACCCCGAGCGGAAGCTTCGGGAGGCTGCGGGTGGCAGGACCGAAGATCGGCTTGGCATCGAGGAGAACGTCGAACTGCGACTGGTGACATGGGCACAGCAGACGTCCGGTCTGCTGCTCGTACAGCGACGCCGGGCAGCCGGCGTGCGTGCAGATCTTGGAGAAGGCGATGTAGTCGCCCCACTGGTAGGTGTCCTGACCCTTGCGGGCCTTGACCACCTGTCCGGGACGCAGCCGGATCAGCAGGGTGGGGGAGTCGCCGGCCTTGATGCCACCAGGGACACCGGGAAACACGGTTTCGATGCCGCCGGGCAGCAAGTCGTCCGTGCTCACCCGTCGCCCGTCGGAGTAGACGACCGGGGTGCCCGCCGTCCACAAGGTGTGGAACAAGCTTTGACCCTGGCCCTTGTTCGGCTTCTTGATCATCGCACCGACGAGTGCGACCAGCGGCAGGGCCGCCAGCGCGCCGACGGCAAGACCGACCGTGGACTTCAGCATCGATCGCCGGGCAACGCCCATGTCGTTGAACCCGGTGACCAAGGAGGCCGCCGTCATCAGCACTTCGGCCTCTGACTCGGGCTCGTCATGCCGATCCTGAACGGCTTCCTCTTCGGGAAGCAGCCACTTGGCCCACAACACGATTCCGACACCGACACACGCCAGCGAGAGTCCCAGCAGGAATCCGAGGGCTGGCGTGAAGTACCGGAAGTCCTGGCTGCCCTGGCCCGGAAGGTGCCATTCGAACGGCAGTGCCCCGCAGAAAACCACGATGAAGCCGACCGCGGCCAGGAACCCGATCAGGAAGATCAGGGCGATCGTGCGTTCGGCGCGCTTCTCGGCCCGGGTACCGCGAATCGGGAACCGGTCACGCCGGTGGACGATGTGCACGCCATCTGCTTCGGCGCCGAGGATCATCGCCTCTTCGTCGCTCATCAGCGCCAGTTCCTCGGCGCTGGCAGGCTCGACCGCGTGGGCCGGGTGCGGGGAATGTGTGGTCACGACTGTGCCTTCCGGTCGCTCTCAGTCCGCGGGGCAGGCAACGGCAGGCGCCGCGACGCTCCGTCGATGCTCATGACTTGCGTCCGATCCAGAGGATGGCCACCATCAGCACGCCCAGCCCGGCGGTCCAGATCAGCAGGCCCTCGGATACCGGGCCGATCCGGTCCAGCCCGGCGCCTCCGGGATCCTTGGACGCCTTGAGGTTCTGGATGTAGTCGATGATCGCCTTCTTCTGATCCGGCGTGATCTGGTTGTCGGAGAACACCGGCATGTTCTCCGGTCCCGACAGCATTGCCGTGTAGAGCTGCAGGTCAGTGGCGTTGTTGAGGCTGGGTGCGACCTTGCCCGCTGAGAGCGGCGCACCCTTTCCCGCGAAGTTGTGGCAGGACGCGCAGTTCAGCCGGAACAGCTCACCGCCGTCGGAAATGTTCTGCGGGTTGCCGCGCAGGTCGCCCGTGGGCACCTGCGGACCACCGCCGACCGAACCCACATAGGCGGCGATCTGCTGAGTCTGCTGTTCGTTGAACTTCGCGGGCTTGCGGTTGTTCGTCGCGCCCTGGCCCGCAGCCGGCATCCGGCCGGTGCTGACCTGGAAATAGGTGGCCGCCGATCCGACGCCGATGAGTGACGGGCCACGGCCCTGCACGCCCTGCAAGTTCGAACCGTGGCAGGTGATGCAGCTGCTCTCGTACAGCTGGCGTCCGGTCTCGACGTCCGCCGCGCTGAGCGCGGTTTGGTCTGCGCTGGAGGATGGCGCCAGCAGGGAGTAGCCGCCGCCGACGGCTGCCAGGGCGCCGATCAGCACCAGGACGCTGCTCACCTTGCGGCTCACTTTGCTGCGCAGCCCGCCGCCGCGGCTGCTCGAAGGAGCCTTGCTCGCACGTGCGGCACGAGCAGCGGTGGGAACGTCCCGGTCCGAGACCGCAGGGTCGAATCCGAGGTCTGAGTCCGCGTCGACGGTGTCGTCGGTCATGGACGTCCTTTCGCTGGTCTTCGGTGCTTCCACGGTGCTGGACTCGTCACGGAGGTCCTCAGTGGATGAGGTAGATCGTGGCGAACAGCCCGATCCACACGATGTCGACGAAGTGCCAGTAGTAGGACACCACGATGGCTGCGGTGGCCTGCGCGGGGGTGAAGCGGCCTAGCGCGGTCCGCACGAGGTAGAAGATGAAGGCGAGCAGGCCGCCGATCACGTGCAGGCCGTGGAAGCCGGTGGTCAGGAAGAAGACCGAACCGTAGCCGGAGGAGGACAGCGTGATTCCGTCCTCTGGATGACCGTTCACGATCGCCGAGTTGTGGAAGGCGTGCACCTGCTGGGCGTACTCCCCGGCCTGGCCGAGAACGAAGATCAGGCCGAGTACGAACGTGAAGGCGAACCATCTGCGCAGGCCGTAGACGTTGCCGCGCTCGGCGTCGAACACGCCCAGCTGGCAGGTGACCGACGAGGCCACCAGGATCACCGTAAAAGGCAATGCATAGGCCACGTTCAGCTTCGTCCCAGGCCAGTCGTTCAGATTGTTGGCACGGACGGTGAAATACATCGCGAACAGACCGGCGAAGAACATCAGCTCGCTGGACAGCCACACGATGGTTCCGACGCTCACCATGTTCGGTCGCGTCAGGGAATGAACCCGGGACGAAGGGAAGCGCTCTGCGGGAGCGGCGGCCGATGCAGTCGAGGTCACCCACGCATTATTGCGTGATCCATGCCGGTTGTCTGGCGTGGGGTCGCCGCGTCGTGAAATCGAGCGGAACTGGCCCTTGCCCCGAGTGCTGCCCAGCACCTGAACGCCTCGATCCGGCGCCGGATACGATCGGCAGCGCACGCGCCGCTGCACCCAACGGCCAACCGGCTGATGGCG
>JAVEES010000354.1 GCA_030840285.1 Pseudonocardiales bacterium | reverse complement strand
CAGCAGCTCCACTTCAGCCCGCAGATCCTCGAACTTGCGCACGTAATACGCGAGCCCGGCTTCCGGATCTCCCGCTTGCCAGGAGCCAACCTCACGTTCACCGTCGGCCGTCTTGACGAAGACCGTGCCGGCCTCGTCGATGCGTCCCCACTCCGAGCTCATAAAAAGCATTAGACACGACCGGAGCGGCCCAGGTGCACCCCGGTTAGCCTGTTGCAACGTGACCGACACTCGCCAGCCGCCTGACCCATCCTTCGTTCTGGCGGTACTCGGTCCGACCGCCAGTGGCAAATCGGACCTGGCGGTCGCCCTGGCCCAGCGGCTGGACGGCGAGATCATCAACGCCGACTCCATGCAGCTCTACCGCGGGATGGACATCGGCACAGCCAAGCTTCCGCCCTCGGAGCGGGGCGGAATCCCGCACCACCTGCTGGACGTCTGGCCGATCAGCAAGTCTGCCGCGGTCGCCGAGTACCAGAGTCTCGCGCGTGCTGAAATCGCTGCCATCCACGGCCGGGGAAGGCTGCCGATCCTGGTAGGCGGCTCTGGCCTCTACATCCGGGGCACTCTGGACCGGCTGGACTTTCCTGGTGAATCGCCCGCGATCCGGCAACGGCTTCGCGCTGAGCTGGACTCGCTCGGCCCGGATGTGCTGCACGCCCGGCTTGCCGAAACCGACCCCGTTGCGGCCGCCGCGATCCTTGCGAGCAACGGCAGGCGCATCGTTCGGGCACTCGAGGTCATCGAGCTCACCGGCCGGCCGTTCATCGCGAATATGCCGGCGTTCGAGTCGGTGTACCCCACCATTCAGGTGGCCCTCGATCGCCCCGACGTCGACGAGCGGGTGCGCCTGCGGGTGGATCACATGATGGAGCAGGGCCTGCTCGAGGAGGTGCGCTCACTGTTGCCACTAGGGCTCAGGGCGAGCCCCACGGCCGGCAAGGCGCTGGGCTACCAGCAGTTGCTCAGCGTCCTGGATGATGCCGGTGAGGTTGTCGGTGACCTTTCCCAGGCGGTGGAGGCCACCGTCCGGGGAACGCTGAGGTTCGTTCGGCGCCAGCGGTCCTGGTTCCGACGAGACCCACGCCTGAACTGGCTGGACGCCTCGCGCTCGGACCTGCTCGACTCCGCCCTGGCGCTGCTACCGCCTACCCTGAGGGCGTGAAGCACTCTTTGCGAGCGATCAAGGGTCATGGCACCGAGAACGACTTCATCCTGATCCCGGATCTCGATGCGGTGCTGTCCCTCTCACCGGAGTTGGTGAGAGCACTCTGCGACCGGCACCGCGGTATCGGCGCCGACGGCGTGCTGCGGGTGGTGCGTACCGAGCGCGCTACCGAACCCGATGTCCGCGCCCAGGCCGACGAGGCCGAGTTCTTCATGGACTACCACAACGCCGACGGCAGCATCGCCGAAATGTGCGGTAACGGCGTTCGGGTGTTCGCTCGCTACCTGCACCAGGCGGGACTCGCTCCGGAGCAGACCAGCATCGCCACCAGGGGCGGAAGCAAAGCGGTCGAATCGATCGGTGAGGACATCAGCGTGGACATGGGGCCCTCGACGATCCGCCGGGAGCGCCCGATGGTCAGTGTTGGCGGTTACGGCGACTCACCCTCGATCGCCGCTATCGATATGCCCAACCCGCACGTCGTCGTGGAATTGCCGGACGAAGCCAGCCTTTCCGCGCTCGACCTGTGCCGGCCGCCGCTCGTGCAGCCACCGCTCCCGGATGGCCAGAACGTCGAATTCATCGTTCGAACCGGACCTCGGCGGCTGCGGATGCGGGTTCACGAGCGCGGCGTCGGTGAGACCCGCTCGTGTGGCACCGGCATCTGTGCGGCGGTCGTTGCGATCGCTGATCCAGCCGAGGCAACGGGGGAGTGGGAGGTCGACGTCCCTGGCGGCCGTTGCAGGGTGAGCTGGACCGCGACCGGCTCGGTCGTGCTCAGCGGTCCCGCGGTGCTGGTGGGCGAGGTGGATCTCGATGAGGACTGGGTCGCCGCACATCGATGAACGCCGAGAGCGAAAATTGCTCGCGAACGGTGCCCCACGCTGTCACCATGGAAGGCAATGACTTCACATCACTCCGTCCCTGACCATTCGGGCGACCTGCACAGCGACCACATCGCAGGCGTTGCCAGCACCAGTTCGGACGAGTTCGACTACCCCATGGTCGATGCCTTGCCGGAGGCCGACTACACCATTGGTGAGTACGACCTCTCCGAGCGCGCAGCGCTGCGCCGTGTTGCCGGCCTGTCGACCGAGCTCACCGATATCACCGAGGTCGAATACCGGCAGCTGCGACTTGAGCGCGTCGTACTGGTCGGCGTCTGGACGTCGGGAACCCTGATCGAGGCGGAGAACTCGCTACGAGAGCTCGCGCGCCTGGCAGAGACCGCCGGCTCCGAGGTTCTCGAGGGGATCGTCCAGCGGCGCGACAAGCCGGACGCCGCCACCTACATCGGGTCGGGCAAGGCCAAGGAGCTTCGCAACATTGTGGCCGCCACCGGGGCTGACACCGTCATCTGTGACGGGGAGCTGGCGCCGGGCCAGCTGCGTCAGCTCGAGGAGGTCGTGAAGGTCAAGGTTGTCGACCGCACCGCGCTGATCCTCGACATCTTCGCCCAGCACGCGCGCTCCCGCGAAGGCAAGGCACAGGTCGAGCTGGCGCAGCTTCAATATCTGGTGCCACGGCTGCGGGGCTGGGGTGAGTCGCTGTCCCGGCAGGTCGGCGGTCGGGCAGCCGGCGGTGTCGGCATCGGCGGCCGCGGCCCGGGTGAGACGAAGCTCGAGATCGATCGCCGCCGGATCACCTCGCGGATGGCCAAACTGCGCAAGGACCTGGCGGGCATGAAGACCGCTCGCAACGTCAAGCGGGCGCGGCGCGATCACAACGCAATTCCCTCCGTCGTGCTGGCTGGTTACACCAACGCCGGCAAATCCTCGCTGCTAAACCGGCTCACCGGCGCCGGCGTGCTCGTCGAGAACGCCCTGTTCGCCACCCTGGACCCGACGGTGCGCCGTGCGGAGACAGCTGACGGTCGCATCTTTACCTTGGCGGACACGGTCGGATTCGTCCGGCATCTGCCACATCAGCTGGTCGAGGCCTTCCGCTCGACGCTGGAGGAGGTCGCCGAAGCCGACCTGATCCTGCACGTCGTCGATGCCGCTGACGAGGATCCCGAGCTGCAGATCAGGGCGGTGCGAGAGGTGCTTGCCGACATCGATGCTCTCGCGGTCCCTGAGCAGATCGTCTTCAACAAGGTCGATGCGGCCGATCATGAAACGCAGTTGAGGCTCCGCAGCCTGGTGCCTGATGCCATCTTCGTCTCGGCGGCGACCGGAGCGGGCTTGTCCGAACTTGCGCAACTCATCGAACGGCGGCTGCCCAGGCCGGATCGTTCGGTAACCGCGCTCATCCCTTACACCCGCGGGGACCTGGTCGCGCGGATCCACAGCGATGGTGAGGTTCTGTCCGAGGACCACACCGGCACCGGGACCCTGATCAGCGCCCGCGTCCGGTCGGATCTGGCCGCTGCCCTGGCCGGGTTCGCAGCCAGCTGACCTGCTGACCCCCGGGAGCTGCTGGTTGCCTGCTGTGCCTGGGGGTTTCCTCGGCGGCTCGCGACAGGGTGGTCCCAAGCCGAACGCGTAGGCTGAACCTGTCACCCCGAAAGCCCGACGAGGAGATCAAGTTATGTTTACTGGATGGGAACGCCCTTCACACTGGCTGGTTCTCGCCGTGGTCGTGCTCGTGCTCTTCGGCTATAAGAAGCTCCCGGACATGTCGCGGTCGGTCGGGCGCTCATTGCGGATCTTCAAGACCGAGATGAAGGGTCTCAACGACGACGACAGCGCGCGCGACAACACTGACGCGGCCGCGAAGCCGGCCGCCGCGAGCCCGCCGAATGATGGCCCGACGCAAGCTGAGCAACCGGCAGTAACACCTTCGCCGACGCCCCAAGGCGCCGTCCCACCCGCACCGGTGCCACCAAGCGCGGTGCCCGCAGCTCCGGCGCCCGATCCCACGGCGTCTCCCGCAACTCCGACGCCTCAGGCAACCGCGACGCCGGCCCACAACGGAAGTGAGACGACGCAGAATTCCGCCCCGACGGGATTCAGCCAGTAGCTCACTCGGCGGTTGGTAGTTCTATCGCCGCCTAACGACTCCAGGCGCGGCGGGCGGTCACTCATAGGTGGCCGCCCGCCTTTGGCATGTCTGGAAAATCAAACCTTGCGCAGAACCGCCACAACCCGGCCGAGGATCGTCGCGTCATCGGCAGGGATCGGGGAGTAGGCCGGGTTCTGCGGGAGCAGCCACGCATGACCGTCGCGACGACGGAAAGTCTTGACGGTGGCCTCGCCGTCGATCATCGCCGCGACGATCTCACCGTTGTCAGCATTGGGTTGCTGCCTCACTACGACCCAGTCTCCATCGGTGATCGCGGCATCCACCATGGAATCACCCTGGACGCGCAGCATGTACAGCGTCCCTTCACCGACGAGGGTGCGAGGCAGTGGGAAGACGTCCTCGACGACCTGTTCCGCCAGGATCGGACCACCGGCGGCGATTCGGCCGACGACGGGGACCAGCACCGGTGCCGGTGAGCCCGCCAGCAGGGCGTCATCGTGGACCGGGTGCAGCTGTGCCGGCCCCTCTTCCGGGCTGCGGACCTCGAGCGCGCGCGGCCGGTTCGGGTCGCGACGGATGTAGCCCTTCTGCTCCAACACCGCAAGCTGGTGGCTGACACTCGAGGTGGAGGCCAGGCCGGCCGCATCGCAGATCTCTCGCATGCTGGGGGGATAGCCGCGCCGCTCGACGG
Source organism: Pseudonocardiales bacterium (assembly GCA_030840285.1). Taxonomy (GTDB): domain Bacteria; phylum Actinomycetota; class Actinomycetes; order Mycobacteriales; family Jatrophihabitantaceae; genus Jatrophihabitans_A. The sequence continues at coordinate 15,302 of JAVEES010000354.1, read as the reverse complement.
CGTCTCGGATGATGTTGAGGATGACCCGTTGGCGTGCGGTGAGCCCGTCGCCGGCGTCGCTGGCGCCGTCTGGCAACTCGGCAATGGTGCTGTTCTTCGGCCTGCCCAAGGGGCGTGACCGGGCTTTCCCGCTACTGCTCGGGGTGTTGGCCACCGATCTGTCTCCTCTGGTCGCGATGCTGCTCCGTTACCGGCGAGGTTAGCCCGGATCGCGTAACGATTCAAACATTTGTTCGATTGGCGTGTCGCCGCTCTGGTTTCTGTCGTACCCATGTAGTAGACATTCGTACAGACGTTCGATCGAACGTCTGTTCGATCGCTGCGCTTCCTCGCCAAGCGGGGCCAGCGCTTCGGTCGAGAGCAAGTCAGCACGGTAGCGGTCAGCAGCGAGATCGCGATACAGAGGAGGACCAGATGTCTGTAGCACCCGAGTTTCCGCCGTTGGTGGACATTCCCGAGCGCGCCAGGCGCGCCGACGGGCATCGTAGTACCTCGGCACGCCACCTTCGTCTGGTTGCCGACTGTCCGACAGTTGTCACGGGTGAGCCAGTGGTCCAGCGGCTAGCGGTGCCGGCGACGGACGGGCGGAGGCGCTCCGTGCGCCCAGTCCATGCGAGCCAACGCCAGGCCTCAGCCGCAGCAGTTCCTCTCGCATTGACCGCACGCGGCGTTAGAGCCGTCTACGTCGCCGTCGCCCTTCTCGGCCTCGGCATGCTGGCGCTGGCGTATCTGTCGTGGTCGGCGCCGGCCCCCGTTGCAACCAAAGCTCCGGCGACGGTGACAGTGCAGTCCGGCGACACGTTGTGGTCGATTGCCAGCGAGGTCGCGCCACACCGCGATCCTCGTGCGGTCGTCGATGATCTCGTTGCGCGCAACCACCTCGTTGGCGCCGTACTCACGCCTGGCCAGACCCTGCGGCTCTCCTGACCCGAGCACATCCCGTAGAACCTCACCAGAAACCGATCTGCGGACAAAGAAACCAGCCGCGACATCATTTCGTCGTGTCGCTCCTTGCGGAAGTATCGTCGAGCATCTAGCGTTCACCCCTACATGTAGTAGTTACATGCATGTGGTTCGTCCACAAGTTGGGTTTTTTCATCCACAGTCTGTCAACACGTTAGGGGTCGCCGTCCACCGGCTGTCCCCACGTTATGAACAGGCGGATGTTGATAACCCGATCAAGGATCGGCCGCGGCACGACTTCTGGAGGGAGGGAAACCGATGCGCTGTCCGTACTGCAGAAACCCCGATTCGCGGGTTCTCGACTCGCGCGAGCAGGACGAGGGGCAGGTCATCAGGCGCAGGCGAAGCTGCTCCGAATGCGGCAAACGGTTTACCACCGTCGAAGAGGCGACGCTGGCTGTCATCAAGCGCAGTGGCGTTACCGAGCCGTTCAGCCGCCAGAAGGTCATCAACGGTGTCCGCCGGGCCTGCCAGGGCCGGCCGGTAGACGAGGACGCGCTGGCGCAGTTGGCCCAGACGGTCGAAGAGACTATTCGCGCGACGGGCTGCGCCGAGGTTCCTGCGCCGGAGGTCGGCCTTGCCATTCTCGGCCCGCTGCGGGCCTTGGACGAGGTGGCCTTCCTCCGCTTCGCCAGCGTCTATCAGGCGTTCAGCTCCATCGAGGATTTCGAGAAGGCCATCAGCGACCTGCGGGCCGATCACCGGGCAGAGCCCTAGCTGACGGGACGAGGAACGCAGCTCCACAGTCATTAGCCGCCCGAACGGCGGGCATCACAGGACAAGCGCAGTACAACAGCGGAGAAGGGATCAGCCGGTAATGACCGAAGTCGTGGAGGGTGGCGCCGACGGCGCAGCCGCGTCGAAGAGCGCTGGCAAGCCAGCTGGTAAGAGCAGCATCGGCGGCCGTAACAGGGGCGCCGGCGGACCGGCCAAGGAGGGCAACGTGTTTCCGGCCAACGGCCTGGTGATCAATCGGGTACACACCGCCGAGGGCACCCACCCCTACGACGAGGTGGACTGGGAACGCCGGGACATCGTCATGACCAACTGGCGTGACGGCTCCATCAACTTCGAGCAGCGGGGCGTCGAGTTCCCGACATCCTGGTCGGTCAACGCCGCGAATATCGTCACGACCAAATACTTCCGTGGCGCCGTGGGCACGCCGCAGCGCGAGTGGTCACTCAAGCAGCTGATCGATCGCGTCGTTGGCACGTATCGAGCGGCCGGTGAGCAGTTCGGCTATTTCCGGTCCGCCCAGGATGCCGAGGTCTTCGAGCACGAGCTGACCTGGATGCTGCTGCACCAGTACTTCAGCTTCAATTCGCCGGTGTGGTTCAACGTCGGGACGACCTCTCCGCAGCAGGTCTCGGCCTGCTTCATCCTGGCCGTTGACGACACCATGGACTCGATCCTGAACTGGTACCGGGAAGAGGGACTGATCTTCAAGGGCGGCTCGGGTGCGGGCCTCAACCTCTCCCGGATCCGTTCCTCGAAGGAACTGCTGCACTCCGGCGGCACCGCCTCGGGGCCGGTGAGCTTCATGCGTGGCGCGGACGCCTCGGCCGGCACGATCAAGTCCGGTGGTGCGACGCGTCGAGCCGCCAAGATGGTGGTGCTGGATGTCGATCACCCCGACATCGTCGAGTTCGTGGAGACGAAGGCGCGCGAAGAGGACAAGATCCGGGTCCTGCGTGACGCCGGCTTCGACATGGACCTCGGCGGCGCGGACATCACCTCGGTGCAGTATCAGAACGCGAACAACTCGGTCCGAGTGTCGGATGAGTTCATGCGCGCGGTAGAAGAAGGGTCGAGCTTCGGGCTCAGAGCCCGTTCGACGGGCGAGATCATCGAGACCGTCGAGGCCAAGGAGTTGTTCGGCAAGATCGCGAAGGCGGCCTGGGAGTGCGCGGACCCGGGCATCCAGTACGACGACACGATCAACGACTGGCACACCAACCCGGAGTCGGGCCGGATCACCGCGTCCAACCCGTGCTCGGAATACATGAGCCTGGACAACACGTCCTGCAACCTTGCCTCGCTCAACCTGATGAAGTTCCTCAAGGAGGACAACACCTTCGACTCGGAGAAGTTCGTCCGGTCGGTGGAACTCATCATCACCGCAATGGACATCTCGATCTGCTTCGCGGACTTCCCCACCGAAGCGATCGGTGTCAACACCCGTGACTACCGCCAGCTGGGGATCGGCTACGCCAACCTCGGTGCGTTGCTGATGGCAACCGGCCGCGGCTATGACTCCGAGGGCGGTCGGACGCTTGCGGCAGCGATCACGTCGCTGATGACCGCAACCGCCTACCGGCGTTCGGCGGAGCTGGCCGGAGTGGTCGGGCCCTATGCGGGATTCGCCCGCAACGCCGAGGGTCACGCCCGGGTGATGCGCAAGCACGCCGCGGCAAACGACCAGGTCCGCAGTGTGCACGAGGCGGACAAGTCGGTGCTGGCCTTCGCCACGGCTGAGTGGGCGAAGGGCAATGAGCTCGGCGCCAAGAACGGCTGGCGCAACGCCCAGGCGTCCGTGCTCGCTCCCACCGGGACCATCGGTTTGATGATGGACTGCGACACCACCGGCATCGAGCCTGACCTGGCCCTGGTGAAGTTCAAGAAGCTGGTCGGCGGCGGCTCGATGCAGATCGTGAACCAGACGGTGCCCCGAGCGCTGCGGGTGCTGGGTTACCAGGAAGAGCAGGTCGAGGCGATCGTCGACTACATCGCCGAACACGGCCACGTGCAGGACGCACCTGGTCTCAAGCTCGAGCACTACGAGGTCTTCGACTGCGCCATGGGCGCTCGGGCCATCAAGGCGATGGGCCACGTCCGGATGATGGCGGCAACCCAGCCATTCCTGTCCGGCGCGATTTCCAAGACCGTGAACCTGCCCGAGTCCGCGAGCGTCGAGGACATCGCCGACGTGTACTTCCAGGGCTGGCAGCTGGGGCTCAAGGCGCTGGCGGTGTATCGCGACAACTGCAAGGTCGGCCAGCCCCTGTCGGCGGGCAAGGAAGCCAAGAAGGCCGCGACCGCGGAGGTCGAGAAGGTCGTCGAATACCGTCCGATTCGCAAGCGGCTGCCGAAGTCCCGGCCGTCCCAGACGGTCTCGTTCACGGTGGGCGGAGCCGAGGGTTACCTCACTGCCGGCTCGTACCCCGATGACGGTCTCGGTGAGGTGTTCCTCAAGCTGGGCAAGCAGGGTTCCACGCTTGCCGGGGTGATGGACGCGTTTTCGATCGCGGTCTCGATCGCCCTGCAGCACGGTGTGCCGCTGGAGACCTACGTTTCGAAGTTCACCAACATGCGCTTCGAACCGGCGGGCATGACAGATGATCCAGACATCCGGATGGCGCAGTCGATCGTCGACTACATCTTCCGCCGGCTGGCGCTGGATTACCTGCCGTTCGAGACGCGGTCGGCCCTCGGCATCCACACCGCGCAGGAGCGGACCCGGGAACTGGAAACGGGCAGCTACGCACCGGTGGAGGAAGTGACCGACGACTTCGAGTCACTTGCGCAGTCCGCACCGGTGGCTGAGCCCAAGGGTGCGAAAGCTCCGGAGGCAAAGGCGGTCAAGCCGGACGTCACCGGCGCGCACAGCTCGACCGAACTGCTCGAGTCATTGCTCGGCTCCTCGGCGGACGCTCCGTTGTGCATGAACTGCGGAACCAAGATGCAGCGGGCAGGCTCGTGCTTCGTCTGCGAAGGCTGCGGATCCACCAGCGGCTGCAGCTGAGCCCAGCTGAACGCGGCCCGATCCTCAGCTGAGGATCGGGCCGCGTGCTGTGTACTAATGGGCCGCCCGGACCGCAGCAACGGCGTCAGCGCGGCGCTTGCCCATGACGGGCTCGATGACCGCGCCTGCGGCGGACGAAGAACAGCGCGGGCAACGGCAGCGCGAGGCCCGTCGTCGACAGCATGATGGTCATCTCGTGATTGCGGCGATCTGCGGTGCTCGCCAGCACGGTGACCTGCCAACTCCCGGCCGCAACGTCCTTGCCCTCGCCGCTGTGCAGATAGGTGACGCTCACACTGTGCTGTCCTGGGCTGGCGGGCACGGCGATCACGTAGTCGCCCATCGATGAAGCACCAGTGGCGGGTTCCGTGACGGGTGCGCCGCCATCGATTGAGACGCGTAGCTGCGCGGGCTGGTCGGCGGTCAGGTTCGGATCGGTGACGACGCCGCGGATGATCACCTCGTCCGTGCCACCGACAACAGAACTCACCCGTCCGCTCGGGTCGCCATCCACCACGATCGCGGCGGAAGTCACCGACGTATTCTGCGTTCCTTCGCCGAGATTCACCGCGCGCGCGGTGTAGGTGTGGCGGCCGTCCGCGGTTTGGAACGTGACGTCGAAGTGGTGGCTGGCCTGGGTCGAGCCGGCTGCGACCTCGGTGGCACCCTCGTAGATCTCGACCTGCTCTGAAGCCGTGGACGCATCGGGGTCCACCGCGGTGCCGGTGACCTGAACCGTGCTGCCCGTCGCCTGCACTCGGACGGCCGAAAGCGTCGGGTTGTGCGCCGCTGGATCGTCGATCGTCCCGTTCGGCATGAGTCGTTGCGCCTCGGCCGTGACCACCGCGCTGATCTCCGAGCCGTAACTCGACGGCGGGCCGTCGGTCAGGATCGCCACGGCATACCGGTCATCATTGACGTAGCCGGTGCTGTTGAACACCGCGTTCGGCGTATCAAGCCCGTCGTCGCCCCAGCCCTGCTTGACCGCGGCGCCTGAGGTGGCTGACGGGATGCCGAAGAACTGGTCAGTGCCGTCCGTTCCGTACTGGGTGGCGTGCGCCATCGCGTCCATCAACCACGGTCCGACCGTCGGATCCTTGGCGATCGCCGCATAGAGGTACACCATGCCCTTCGCGGAGATCTCTGTGCTTCCCCACCATGCCGGATTGCCGGGCGGTTCCCCGAGATCGGAGATGTGGAAGTACGACTCGGCCCACGGCAGCACGTCGGCACCCCCGACTAGGCCGTACAGCGCGTCGGCGTCGGCATCGTCGGACTGCGTCACCATCTCATACGCCGTGGATTCGGTAGTGCCGGTCATTTGACCGCTGGCGAGCAGCCTGGCGGCGATCATGACCTTGACGACGGACTCGCTGGCGAACCACCCGCCATCCTCACCCGCCCCGGCGTACTGGCCAGTCGTCAGATCCAGCACGCTGATCCCGGTGCGGTACCCCTGCGAGGTTGCCACCGCCGCCGCGGCCGTCACAGCCGCCGTAAGCGGTGTCTCGGTCGCCGCCGATGCCGCCGGCGCGCGTTGCGCCAGGACGCCGGACAGCGCCAGGATCGCGGCCGCCAAGGCGAAGAACCGCATGCGGGGCAGGGCTAGGGATGCGGGACGACGGTACGAGACCACGCAGACTCTCCAGGTTGCATTTGACGGTTCTTCCATCCTTGGGCGGCAACCTGACCGGACGCCCTCAGCAGGCTGAGAACCACCCAGCTAATTGGCGCGGGTCGTAGTTACCTCTGACACAGAGCTATTGTTGGGTGCATGACATCTCCACCTACCGCGTCCGATCCGGAGCTGGCTCTCGCCGAAGAGTTGTTCGCGGCGATCGGCCAGCTGCGTCGCCAGGCCCGGCGCCAGGCTGGCCGGCCGTGGCCGCTGGCCGCAGTTTCGGGCGCGCAGGTAGAGCTCATCCGCCTGGTCCGACGCCAGCCGGGCGCCTCGGTCGCCGAGACAGCCGCCGAACTGGGTCTCGCCCCGAACACCGTGTCCACCTTGGTCGGCCAGCTCGTTACGGCCGGCGTGCTCGAGCGGACGCCGGACCCGAACGACCGCCGGGTCGCGAGACTCTCGCTTACTCCCACCGCCCAACGGCGGGTCGAGCGGTGGCGCGACCAGCGGGGCGCTGCGCTGGCCCAGGCGCTGAGCGGTTTGTCCCGCGAAGACAGGACGGTGCTGCGCCGGGCGGTCGGCATCATGGCCAGGTTGTCGGCGGCCCTGCCCGATGGTCGGGGGGTGGAGCAGCATGCCTGACGCCATCACGGTGAGCGGCGTGAGCTACCGCTTCGGCGAGCAGCACGCGGTCCGCGAAGTCGATCTGCGGGTGGGTGCGGGGGAGTGCTTCGGTTTGCTGGGCCCGAACGGTGCGGGCAAGACGACCATCATCCGGCTGCTGAACACCTTGCTTCCCCTGCAGGACGGCCACATCGAGCTGTTCGGCCTCGACGTGCGACGGCAGGCGATGGGCGTCCGGCGGCTGCTCGGCTACGTGCCTCAGCAGCTCTCGCTAGAGGCTGCGCTCACCGGGCGTGAGAATGTCGCCTGGTTCGCACGGCTCTTCGACGTCCCTCGCCGCGAGCGCCGGGCGCGTGTCGAGGAGGTGCTCCGGATGGTCGACCTGGCCGACACCGCCGACCGGCTGGCTGGCACGTACTCCGGTGGCATGGTGCGGCGTCTCGAGCTGGCACAGGCGCTGGTCAACCGGCCCGCACTGCTCGTCCTTGACGAACCCACCGTCGGTCTGGACCCGCGCGCGCGCGACAGCGTGTGGGCGCGGCTGCGCGACATGCAGCAGCAGTACGGCATGACCGTCCTGCTCACGACTCACTACATGGAGGAGGCCGACGAGCTCTGCGACCGCGTCGCGTTGATGCACCGCGGCACCGTCCGTGCCGCGGGCACGCCGCGGGAACTCAAGGACGGCCTCGGTGCCGGAGCCAGCCTCGAGGACGTGTTCCGGCATTACACCGGCGACAGCCTCACCGACCTGAAGGGAGGGCTGAGTGATGTCCGCGCCAGCCGCCGCACCGCCCGCCGCATGGGCTGACAGCTCGCCGCGTGGAGCCGTCCGGCTCGCTTCGCGCATCGCGACGTTCTGCCTGGTGGAGCTCCAACGCATGCGCCACGACCGCAGCGAGCTCGTCACCCGGGCGATCCAGCCGATCCTCTGGCTGGTCATCTTCGGCAAGACCTTTAGCCGGATCAGGGCGATTCCGACCGGCCAGGTGCCCTATCTGGCCTACTTGGCACCAGGCGTCATCGCGCAGTCCGCCTTGTTCGTAGCGATCTTCTACGGCATCCAGATCATCTGGGAACGCGACGCCGGCGTGCTCACCAAGCTCCTCGTCACGCCAACACCCCGGGTCGCGCTCGTCGCGGGCAAGGCCTTCGCCGCGGGCGTCCGGGCGATCGCCCAGGCGGTCTTGGTGATCGTCGTCGCTGCCCTGCTGGGCGTCGGATTCAGCTGGAACCCGCTGCGCCTGCTGGGCGTCATCGGCATCGTGGTCCTGGGAGCGGCGTTCTTCTCCTGCCTGTCGGTGACCATCGCCGGCCTGGTCCTCAAGCGGGACCGGCTGATGGGGATCGGGCAGGCGGTGACGATGCCGCTGTTCTTCGCCTCCAACGCCCTGTACCCCGTCAGCATCATGCCGACCTGGCTGCGGGCGATAAGCCACGCGAACCCGTTGAGCTATGAGGTCAGCGCGTTGCGCGCGCTGTTGCTCGGCCTGCCCACCAACCTGTGGCTGGACTTCGCCGTCCTCGCCGGGTCAGTGGTCGCGGGCATCTGCACGGCGGCGGCCCTGCTCGGCCGGCTCTCCCGCTAGCCGTCATGCCCGGTCCGCCACCTTCTAAAGCGGGGCACGACGGCTCGCGGGCGGCTCGCAACGAGCCTCCGAGGTAGCTCAGACGTTCGGCTTGCCGCCGTGGTCGGCCTTCTCCGTCCCGGCCTCGAGCGAATCACCGGCCGGCAGCTCGTTGTGGCCACCGAACTGCTGACGCATGGCCGAGAGCAACTGGTTGGCGAAACGGTCCTCGTCGCGCGAGCTGAATCGCTCGAACAGCGCGGCCGACAGCACCGGCACCGGAACACCGGTGTCGATTGCCGCCTTCACCGTCCAACGTCCCTCTCCGGAATCCGACACCCGTCCGGCCAATCCGTCCAAGGTGGGGTTCTGGGCAAGGGCGGCCGCAGTGAGGTCCAGCAGCCAGGACGAGACCACGCTGCCTCGGCGCCATACCTCGGCGACCCTGGCCGTGTCGATGTCGAACTGGTAGTACTCCGGCTCCTCCAGCGGGGCGACCTCGGCTGAGTGTTCGGTCTGCCGCACGCCGGCGTCCGCGTTGTGCAGGACGTTCAGCCCCTCGGCGTAGGCGGCCATGATGCCGTACTCGATACCGTTGTGGACCATCTTGACGTAGTGGCCGGCGCCGGACGGACCGCAGTGCAGGTAACCCTGTTCCTCTTGAGCCAGCTCGCCATCGCGACCGGGCGTGCGGGGGATCTGCCCGACTCCCGGCGAAATGGTTTTGAGCAGGGGCTCGATGTGCCCGACCGCCTCGGCATCACCGCCGACCATCAGGCAGTAGCCACGCTCCAAACCGAACACGCCACCGCTCGTCCCGACATCGATGTAATGGATTCCGCGGGGTTGCAATGCCTTGGCGCGCCGGACATCGTCGCGGTAGTTGGAGTTACCGCCGTCGATGATGATGTCACCGGCCTCCATCAGATCGGCTAGCTTCTCCACCGTCTGTCCCGTGATCCCGGCCGGAATCATCACCCAGGCAACCCTGGGCGTGCTCAGCTTGCCGACGAACTCTTCGAGGGTGGTCGCACCGGTGGCGCCCTCGCCCTCGAGCTGCTTGATCGCATCGGGGCTGACGTCAAAGACCACGCACTCATGGCCCTCACGCATCAACCGCCGCACGATGTTGGCCCCCATCCGGCCCAGACCGATCATCCCCAACTGCATCGCAATCTCCTCCGCATAAGCCACTTTGGGCGGTTTAGAACTTAGTCGAGTCTTCCGTAGCCCCTGCTGAGCTGATCGGGGACCCGCCCAGGAAGGTCATTCACCACTCTGCACCCTCTCGCTCGGTCGGGCAGCTGAAGCCGGCGCTGCGCTAGCTGCACGTGCTGGCGGTCAAGTCACGATCCGGACGAGTCGCGAGTCGGTCACCGTCCGGCGTGCGATGCCTGAGGGCGGTGCAGCACTGGACCGCCTGCCATGAGAGGCCGAGCAGCACGGCGGCGACGATGCCGTCCAGCCAGAAATGGTTCGCCGTGGCGGCAACGACGAACACGGTGATTGCCGGGTGCAGCACAATCCACCAGCGATGCCGGCTCGTGCTGTAGCGCACCACACCGCAGGCGATCAAGAGCGCCCAGCCGACATGCACGGATGGCATGGCCGCGAGTTCGTCGATGGTGATGCCGGAAAGCCGGTACACCGATTGGCCGTAGTTCGCGGCCACATCCACGAAGCCCAGCTCCGGTAACAATCTCGGCGGGGCGACCGGCACGAACTGGATGACCAGCGACGCCGCGGTCAGCACTACCAGGACGTTGCGAACTAACGGATACGCGGCTCGGTGGCGAACGAACAGCCAGGTGAGAAACACGCCGAGCACCGCGAAATGCATCGCCGCGTAATAGAGGTTGCAGAGCTGAACCAACCATGGATGTCCGAGCACGGCTTGCTGTGCCCAGCGCTCGCTAGGAAGGCCCAGCCGGCGCTGAAAGCGTTCGATCCAGCGGCCACGGCCGTAGGCATCCGCGGTACCCATCAGTGCGACGGAGCCCGCGAGTTGCCACAGGGCATACAGCGCCGCGATGATCCCGGCTTCCTTGAGGTAGGCCGCCGCCCGGCTGGCTCGCTGGCTCCGGACGGCCGCGCCTTGGGCAGCCGTCAGGCCGACAGCCAGTACGGCACCCTGCTGCCAGTCCAGCTGCAGGTTCATCACGACGTGTGACTATCGCTCACTGGGGCGCTCGCCGGTTCATTCGGCGAGCAGGGTGTCATGTGAGATGACGTGAATCACGGCGTTGATCAAGGCCAGGTGGGTGAATGCCTGTGGGAAGTTTCCGAGGTGCCGGCCGGTGTGCGGGTCGATCTCCTCCGCGTAGAGCTCCAGCGGTCCCGCCATGGCGAGCAGTTTCGCGCACAACTCCCGGGCTCTGGCGTGCTCGCCGATCTCGCTCAGCGCGGACACCAGCCAGAAGGAGCAGATCGTGAAGGTACCTTCCTCGCCGGTGAACCCGTCGTCGGTCTCGGTGACCCGGTAACGCAACACCAAGCCCTCGACCGTCAGTTCGTCGGCGATAGCAAGGACAGTCGCGCGCATAACCGGGTGGTCCGGCGGCAGGAACCGGACAAGTGGCGCCAGCAGCAACGAGGCATCCAGGGCCGCGCTGCCGTAGCACTGGGTGAGCACGCCGCGTTCGTCAACGCCGTTGAGCAGGATGTCGGCCTTGATCTCCTCCGCGGCCAACTGCCACTGCGCAGCCTCCGCCTCTTGCCCGATCATCGCTGCCAGCCGCGCACCTCGATCCGCCGCCACCCAGCACATGATCTTCGAGGAGGTGAAGTGCTTGAGCTCGCCACGTACTTCCCAGATCCCCGCATCAGGCTCGCGCCAGTGCTTGAGTGCGCTGTTCACCTGCTTTCCAAGCATCGGCCAGATCCGCAGGTCCAGGTGAGCCGCGGCCTTGGAGTGCAGGTAGACGGAGTCCAGCAGCGCGCCCCACACGTCGTGCTGGGTCTGGGTGCTCGCCGCGTTACCGATCCGCACCGGGCGCGAATTGGCATATCCGGGAAGGTGATCCAGGGTCAGCTCGGGCAGCTCACGTTCGCCGCCGATGCCGTACATGATCTGCAAATCCTCATCGGACTCGGCGAGATCAGCGATGAAGGAGAAGAAGTCGACGGCTTCCCAGTCGAAGCCCAGGGAGTACATGCCCCAGAGCGCGAACGTCGCATCGCGTATCCAGGTGTAGCGGTAGTCGTAGTTCCGCTCGCCGCCGAGCGTCTCAGGCAGCGAGGTCGTCGCCGCGGCGGCTATGGCACCTGTGGGGGAGTAGGTGAGGCCCTTCAGGGTGAGGGCGCTGCGCTGCAGATAGCTGCGCCACGGATGGTCGGGGAACTTTCCGCGGGCCAGCCAGTGCTGCCAGTGATGCGCCGTCCACACGAGCCGCGAATACGCCTCGCCGTAATCCATGGGCGGTGTGCGACCACCCCATGACAGCGCAACGTAGCGGACATCCCCTTGCCGTAGCAGGGTGCGGGCCGCCGCCTGCCCGCCTTCGATACCCAATCGCATGTCGGTGGTCAGCGTGAGTTCGATGTCGCTGCCCGGCGCGGTCGCGGTGGCCTGGTGGTACACGTTGTCGCCGTAACGCCAGCGCACGAACTTCTGACCGTAGTCCAGAACCGGCTCGCATTCGACGACGGTCTGCACCTCTCCTGAGACGCATCGAATGGTGCGCAGCAGGATGTGTTCGGCGTCGTAATCGGTTGGTGTTCGCCGGTAGGTTGCCGAGAAACTGTCCTCATGCCGCCACGGTCCGATCAGCAGCACGTCCCGCACGATGATCCAGCCGGTCGCCGTGCCCCAGCTGGTTTCCAAGATCATGGTGCCCGGAAGGTAGCGACGGGCCGCCGGGACGGAGACGTCTGACGGGGCGATCCGGAACGAGCCCGCGTGCGGGCCGAGGATGGTGCCGAAGATGCTGGGCGAGTCCATTCGTGGCAGGCACATCCAGTCGACCGAGCCACCGGGTGAGACCAGCGCGGTGTTCTGGCCGTCGGAGAGGAATCCGTGGTCGGCTATCGGCACCACGCTGGGTGACTTGGATGCGCTTTCTGGCCCGGGCCAGGTGCTCGACTCGACGTCCATCAGCACAGGATGACCCATGGGCGCCCGCGAGCGCCATCAAATCCTCAAAGCACGGAGCGCCGCGTCGCGGTGCGGCAGGGATTCGGCGAATCTTGACCGGAATCCGCTAGAGCCGCGGTCGCTGTGCTCGTAGCGTTGTCGGTGCCGTGAGCTTGACTAGGTGATCGGCTCAGGGCTTTGACTACTGGATGGGCGGTAAGCGTGTCGCGGCGTGGATGGTTCTTGTTCGCAATGATGTGCCTCATCTGGGGCCTGCCGTACCTGTTCATACGGGTTGCGGTCGAACACATCGAGCCAGGCACGCTGGTCTTCCTGCGAACCGGTCTGGGCGCGCTGATCCTGCTCCCCATAGCCATGCTGCGCCGCCAGATCACGGTAGTCATGGCCCGATGGCGCTGGCTGCTGGTGTTCGCGGTTATCGAGGTCGTCCTGCCGTGGCTCTTCCTCTCCGATGCCGAGCGACACCTGAGCTCGTCGCTGGCCGGGCTGCTGGTGGCGGCTGTCCCGCTCATCGGCGCGGTCGCGGCCCGGTTCAGCGCCCACGGCGATCGGGTCAATGCCGTCCAACTCACCGGACTTCTGATCGGATTGGTCGGCGTGGGGTCGCTGGTAGGCCTGGATTTCGGGCAGCTGAATCTGGTGGCGCTGGCAGAGATGGCGGTCGTCGCGATCTGCTACGCCACCGGGCCGATCGTACTGTCCCGCAAGCTCTCGGATCTGCCGAGCCTCGGAGTGATCGCGTCCGCGCTGACCGTCAGTGCGCTGATCTACCTGCCATTCGCCCTTCTCAGGCCGCCGGATCTCAGCCGGAGTTCCGTCGTACTCAGCGTGGTCGTCCTCGGCGTCGTGTGCACCGCGCTGGCGTTCATCCTCTTCTTCCAGCTGATCGCGACCATCGGTCCGACCCGCTCCACGGTCATCACCTACGTCAACCCGGCGGTCGCGGTGGTGCTCGGCGTGCTCGTGCTGCATGAGCACCTCAGCCTGGGCATGATCGTCGGTTTCCCGCTGATCCTGGCCGGCTCGATCCTGGGTGCTCGCAAGGCTGCGCCGAAGCCGGATCCGTTCGGTGAGACCGTCACCCAAGTGCCTCGAGCCGCGGTCTCGGGGCCCGCGGTGTGAGCGGATCAGTCGATGACGACGACGCCGAGGGGCGTCGTGAAGTGCGCGGCGACGATGCCGTTCTCGCCGCCGTTGTCTGACGGATCGAGCCACCTCACCTTGAGCGATTCGAGGGCGGCGGTCCCGTCCTCGCCGAGAAAGGCGGTGACCACTGAACGCTCTCCAGCGATGTCCAATAGCTCCAGGTTGACCTTGCCGCCCGCGGCTGCGGGATGCTCGGACTTAGCCGAATCCCAGTGGATGAACCACGGCAACTGGCGGTCCTGCGCGGTCTCGTTGATGCCGATCTGGCGCCACCGAAGGTCATAGCCGTCGGGGCGGACGCGGTGACCTGGCGCGGAGCTGCGGCCGAGTCGACGCTCGATGGCCTCGAGGTCGGAGACACCGACGACCCAGTTGAGCCAGCCACCGCCCTCCTCGCTCCTGGCCTTCACGGTCCGTCCGAACGGCGCCCTCTCCACGGCGGGGTGATCAAGTGCCTCGACGACTTCCAGGTAGACGCCGCCGCTGAGCGCGAGCACGAAGTTACGGGTGCCGAAGCGAGGGTGCAGGCCGCCGTCGGTGAATCCCGCGCCTAGCTGGCTTCCGAGTCGCTGCACGCACGAAGCGAGTCCTTCAGGCCCCGCTGCGTAGGAAAGATGGTCCAATCGCATGCAGCGATACTGACCCAGCAACGATTCTCACTCGTCACCGGGGTGCCGCATACCGGTTCTCACTCAACGGCTCGGCGGTGCTATCGGGCGTTGGAAACGACGGCCGCGGTCTTGGTGCGCAATTCGACCGCGACCCCGGCCGGCGAGTCGATGATCCGGCCATCCAAGCCCCCGAGCCCTGACCAGGTATCGAGGATATCCTGTGGCGATGCAACCGGCGCGCTGCCCGCGGCTCGCTCCAGCAGCGCCGCCGCGAGCCTGCCCTTGTGGTACTTGGAGGGGTAGGAGATGACCGCGAAGTCGCCGGCCGGCCTGGGTGAGAGGATCCGCACCGAGATCAGCCGGGCCCGGGCGGCCTCGTCGCGAGGCTTCCACATGGCTGCATAATCAGCTGATCGCAGATCGATGATGAGGCCACCGCCGAGCATGGACGGCAGCTGGCTGTCGAGGTGGCGCCGCCAGAACGTCCCGGCGATGCCCAACCCCGGGAGGCTGGCCTTGGCAGGGACCCGATACACCGGTATCGGCTCGCCGCCCCGCAGGACCCCGAAGAGTCCCGAGAAGATCAAGACATCCCGATCAGCCCGGCGCCGGGCCGCTGCGCTCAGCTCGCGAACGCAGAGCCCGTCGTAGACGATGCCGGCATAGCGGGCGACAGCCGGCATCGTCGCCGTGGACAGGATCGAGCCGTTGTCGGTGACGGCCTCGTCGACGACGGAGGCGGGCAGCGCGAGCGCGCGAGCTATGGTCTCGCGATCCGCGCTGACGAGCAGGGCTTCCAATGCGTCGCGCACAGTCGCACGTGCCGGGTCGAGGTCAGAGCTGGCGGGTCGCTCGGACAGGGGCTTGCCGCGTCCACCGGCAAGCTTGCCCTCGCTGGGCGGCAGGAGTAGGCGCACGGCGCAACGGTAGTGGG
>JAVEES010000214.1 GCA_030840285.1 Pseudonocardiales bacterium | reverse complement strand
CGATGATGTCGTCGTCGATCTCCGCGTCACCGATCTCGCAGGCGCCGTCGAAGAATTCCATGACCAGCAGGTACTCACGCTCGGGCGTGAGCTCGACAATTCCATAGGGCCGCGGCACCGGCAGTTCCGCGGCGGCCAGCAGCCGCAGCACGTAATCCTCGTACTGGACGAGCCGCCGGACGGCGTTGAACGCCTTCTCATCCTCCAGCCGCCCGTAGAGCAGGGTGCGGCCGAGCTTGTACCAGCGATCGGCACGCAGGTGAGTGGCCGCGTAGAGCTTTCCGAACACGTAGGAATCAGGATCGCCCTTGATCTTTATCCGCAACGGTGTCGAACCACCGGATCCCTCCAGACCGAAGGGCCGCACTTCGATGGCGATCAGGCCGAGCTGGTCCTCCAGCGCCTGCCGGATGGCCGCCAGGCGCCGCTCGTCGATGGCCAGATGCGCTGTCCTGCCCCGGTGGTACGTCACCGGGAAAACCTCGTTGGAGGCAAAGAGCCGGAAGGCAACCAGCGCCACCGCGACGCCGGTCACGACGCCGAAGACCGCGTCACTCGGTGCGTCCTGCGCGAGGTAGAGCCGCGATGCCACCACAACCGTCAACAGCCCGGCGACCAGATACTTGCCCCGTTGCCGCGCAATTCCGGCTGGAACGTTGGAATAGAGAGTATTGATACAGAACGCGGAGAGCACCGCCAAGGGCAGCGACGGCATCGCGAAACCCTTCCAGTCACCGAGAATCTCGATTCCCAGCGGCCTCGGCCGCTCCATCGCACCAGCGGCCGCGGCGGCAAGGTTGTCGACGAGGAGCCCTACACCGAGCCAGACGATCAGATGGCGCCACCGCCGCCAGAACGCCATGGCCACGACGTTGGCCAGCCACAGGATCTGCAGCGCCCAGCCGGTAGCCGGCGTGCCCAGCACGCGCATCACGCGGGTCAGCCACGGCGTTCGGATCGCAACGATACGGTCGAGCGCGGCGTGGTCCAGCGCGTCCAGCGTGACGCCGGTTCGTCTGGTGGTCGCGACCAGGATCCAGAACAGCACCACGCTCACCGCGAGCGCCAGCCACCACTTGCCAGACTTGTTGATCCGGTGCGGCAGCGGCGGTGGTTCGCCCGAGGGCCTGCGACGCGCCCGAGTGCGGACCAGGGTGGCGGAGTCGAGGGCCGGTTGCAGGGTCATGACTGTCCGGATGTTCGACGGATAGTCACTGCCGACGCTCGCATCGGGACCCCCGGAGATCACCGCGGCGGGTGCCTTGTTGGTGCTGAATGGTGATTCATGCAGCTGTCGCGGAGGCCGGGCACAGCGGAGTGATCGCAACCGGCGACGTTACGCCCCGGGTTGCCAACGGTCAAGACGGAACGTATCGTCTCGTGTAGTGGCTGTTAGCTGGCGCCAAACCCCTCGCCCAGCGCAGGCAAGAGGGAACGAGACGATGGCCGTCCCAGGCAATGCAGAACGACCCCTGTCGCGACCGCGGCGCCGAAATGTGCTCTCCCATCAGGCGATCCTCGACGCGACCGGTCAACTACTGACCGAAGTGGGCTACGGGCTCACCATCGAAGGCGTCGCGGCCCGAGCCGGGGTGGGAAAGGCAACCGTCTACCGGTGGTGGCCGGGCAAGGGCGCACTGGTGATCGAGGCGTTGAGTGGCGCACTGCAGCGGGTCCCCGTCGAGGCTGCGACCGGGGATCTGAGGGCCGACCTGTTGACCGCGGTTCGCCGCGCGATCGAGATCTTCGCCTTCGCGCCGCAAAATGCGGTGATCCCGGCGCTCGCGGCTGATCTGATGGGCGACCCGGTGCTGGCTCAGCAATTTCGCGACCAGCTGCTGCGCCCCCGACGCTCCGTGGTCGCGAGCATCGTCCGGGCCGCCGTCGAGCGAGGTGAACTGCCCGCCGAACTCGACATCGAGCTGCTGCTGGATCTTTACGCCGGCACGGTGTTCTACCGCGTCGTGGTGAGCGGCGAACCGGTTACCGACACTCTGGCAGAGCAACTCGTCGACCTGCTGCTGGACGGCAAGCCCCCGCTGAAGACCGCGCGCAAGGGCGAGGAATCAACGTCGTCATAGCTGGGCAGGGGCCCGGCGCGGGGGTTACCGCGGGCGGCGCGCCATCACCAGAGCGGCCGCCGCTCCAGCGGCCAGCGCAGCGAGCACGCCGTGATGCTGAGACGCCCAGAGTTGCGGATCTCGATCGTGGGATCGATCGTCGAACACCCCGTGCGCACCCCAGTCCCGCCCCTCATCGCCGTCAGCCGGATCCCACAGATTTGCCGGTGCGTGGGGATCGCGCGGGCTACTGGTCTGCTGCGAGTCGAAGCCGGTTCGGCCCAGATAACGATCGAGCAGACCGGGAATGACCGCATTGGCCGCCAGCGTCGCAGCCGTCGTGCTGCCCACCCAGTACTCGCGACGCCGTGGGTGGTCAGCGGCGAACAGGACGGCGCGCGCGGCCAGTTCTGGCTGATAGATCGGCGGGACGGGCTGCGCGTGACGCGGCAGGCGAGACAACACCCAGGAGAACTGCGGGGTATTGACCGCCGGTAGCTGCACCATCGTCGTGCGCACGCCGCTCTTGTCGTGCAGCAGCTCGCAGCGCAGGGACTCGTTGAATCCCTGAATCGCGTGCTTGGCCCCGCAGTAGGCCGACTGCAGAGGAATACCCCGATACGCCAAGGCGGAACCCACTTGCACGATGGTGCCTCGATCGCGCGGCTTCATATGTTCCAGCGCCGCCATCGTCCCGTAGACGTAGCCGAGATAGCTGACCTGCGTCACGCGGTGGAATTCCTCGGGGGTGATCTGATCGAACTGGGCGAACACCGAGGTGAACGCGACGTTGATCCATACGTCGATCGGACCAACCTCGTCCTCGACTCGCCGGGCGGCGGCAAAGACCTGGTCGGCGTCGGCCACGTCCACGGGGATCGTCAACGCCTTGCCACCCGCGTGCGCGATCTCGCGCTCCGCTCCCGCAAGCCCCTTGCTCCCCCGGGCCAGCAGCACTACGGTGTCCCCCCGCTTCGCGGCTGCTAGGGCGGTTGCCCGTCCGACGCCGCCGCTTGCTCCCGTGATCACTGTTGTCCGCGCCATCGATCCCTCTGCTCCTCCCGCCAGGAATACCATCGCAACCGATGCAACACCGCGGTCGGGCGACTGTCCACCCGCGCGATGATCAGGCGGTACCGGCCAAGTGCAAGGAAGGGCGGCCAGATGTCAGAACGCTGGTACAAGGAAGCGGTTCTCTACTGCATCGAGGTGGATTCGTTTCAGGATTCGAACGGCGACGGGATCGGAGACCTTGCCGGCCTGATCAGCCGCCTGGACTACCTGGCCCGGTTGGGCGTGACGTGTCTGTGGCTCAACCCGGTGCACCCGTCACCCCATCGCGACGACGGCTATGACGTCAGTGACTACTACGGCATAGATCCGCGGCTGGGCTCGCTGGGCGATCTGGCCGAACTCGTCCTGCAGGCTCGGCAGCGCGGTATTCGCATCCTGCTCGATCTTGTCGTCAACCACACCTCGGATGAGCACCCATGGTTTCAATCGGCCTGCAATGACCCCGACTCGCCCTACCGCGACTGGTACATCTGGAGCGACACCGAGCCCCCGGACCGCCGGCAAGGGGTCGTCTTTCCCGGCGAGCAGTCTGAGACCTGGACCTTCAACGAGAAGGCGAACGCCTGGTACTTCCATCGGTTCTACGACTTCCAGCCAGATCTGAACTGGACCAATCACGCGGTTCGCAACGAGATCAAGAAGGTGATGGGATTCTGGCTGCAGCTGGGGGTAGCGGGATTCCGCGTCGATGCGGCGCCGTTCGTCCTCGAGCAGATCCAGGCGGGTGTGGATCCGGCGATGAAGGACTTCTCGATCCTGGATGACTGGCGGCAGGACACCCAGTGGCGCTCGGGCGATTCGGTACTGCTGTGCGAAGCCAACGTGCCGCCGACCGAGCTGGGAAAGTACGTCGCAGCGGTGGCGGGCGGCCCGAACGACCGCGCCCAGATGCTGTTCGCGTTTCAGCTCAACGCCCGGATCTGGCTGGCGCTGGCACGTCAGGAGGCCGAGCCGCTCATCGAAACCCTCGGCAACCTGCCCCGGCTACCGGCCATGGCGCAGTGGTGCACCTTCCTGCGCAACCACGACGAGCTCGATCTGAGCACGCTGACCGACGAGCAACGCAACGACGTCTTTCGAGCCTTTGCCCCGAAGGCGGATATGCGCATCTATGGAAGGGGAATCCGCCGCCGGCTGGCTCCGATGCTGGGCAACGATCCCCGCCGTATCCGGCTGGCCTACTCACTTCAGTTCACGATGCCGGGCACGCCCGTGCTGCGTTACGGCGAAGAGATCGGCATGGGCGAGAACCTCCGGCTGCACGGGCGGGACGCGATCCGGACGCCCATGCAGTGGCAGAACGCCCCGCGCGCAGGCTTCTCGACCGCGCGCGACAAGGACCTGATCAGGCCGGTCACGACCCGCGGGGCATACAGCATGCGCGACGTCAATGTCGAGACGCAGCAGCGCGACTCGAATTCCCTGTTGCGCTGGAGCGGCGAGCTCATTCGCGTGTTGCGGGAGTGCCCCGAGATCGGGGTGGGTGAGCCGAGCGTGATCGACGCCGGGCTGCCGCGGTCAGTGCTCGTGCACCGCTTCGACGCGCCCGAGGGGTCAATCGTGTTGCTGCACAATCTTTCCGATACGCAGGTGACCGTGGAACTCGACGGCATCGCCGACCGGACCTACCGGCCCTTGGAGGTGTTCTCCGACAGCGACTACGGTGCCTCGCAGGTGGACCTCACGCGGCTCTCGCTCAACGGCTGGGGCTACCGATGGATTCGGCTGCGCCGAAGCAACGCCGTCTGATGCCGAAGCAACGCCGTCTGATAAGGAGCATGAGGAGATTGAGGCGACTGTGGCTGGACCGCTGACAGGCTTGCGCGTGGTGGAACTCGGCGGTATCGGTCC
>JAVEES010000327.1 GCA_030840285.1 Pseudonocardiales bacterium | reverse complement strand
GCTGGTGACGGGCTACGACATCCTCTTCTTCTGGGTGGTCCGGATGATGATGTTCGGGCTGTACGCGATGAAGGACGCGCAGGGCAACCCGGTGCCGCCGTTCGAAACGATCGCGCTGCACGGGATGGTTCGCGACCAGTACGGCAAGAAGATGTCCAAGACCCGAGGCAACGGCATCGACCCGATCGACTGGATGGACCGCTTCGGAACCGACGCGATGCGTTTCACCTTTGCGCGTGGGGCCAACCCCGGTACCGACGTTCCGATCAGCGAGGACGCAGTCACGGGCTCGCGTAACTTCTGCAACAAGCTCTTCAACGCCACCCGGTTCGCGTTGCTCAACGGTGCCACGACTGAGGGAGAGCTGCCTACCGATCTCGCCGGGGCGGACGCCTGGATCGTGTCCCGGCTCAACGCGGTGATCGCGGAGGTGGATCGGCTCTACGGCGACTTCGAGTTCGCCAAGGTCGCTGAGCTGCTCTATCACTTTGCCTGGGACGAGGTCTGCGACTGGTATCTCGAACTGGCAAAGGTCACCCTCGGGCAGGACAGCACGGCGGCGGCGACCCGGCGAGTGCTGGGCGAGGTGCTGGACGGCTTGCTGCGCCTGCTCCATCCGCTCATCCCGTTCGTCACAGAGCTGCTGTGGACCACGTTGACCGGGGGCGAAAGCGTCGTGATCGCGCCGTGGCCGAAGGCCGATGAGAAGCGGCTCGATCCCGCCGCCGAGGCAGCGATCCAGGAATTGCAATCCGTCGTCGTGGAGGTCCGCCGGTTCCGCAGCGACCAGGGAGTCAAGCCGTTCCAGGCCATTCCGGCGCGGCTTACCGGGCTCGCCGGACACGAGGCCGAGATCCGCACGCTGCTGCGGCTGAGAGAACCGGCCGAGGACTTCACGGCGACTGCTGCGCTGACAACGTCCAACGGTGTGAGCATCGAGCTGGACCTGTCGACCGCGATCGACGTCGCGGCCGAACGCGCCCGCTACGGCCGCGAACGGGCGGCAGTCGAGAAGGAGCTCGATCAGACGGCGCGGAAGCTGGCCAACGAGAGTTTCCTGGCCAAGGCGCCCGCGGACGTGGTCGCCAAGATCGGTGAGCGCAAGCGGCTGGCCGAGGCGGATCTCGCGCGGATCGACGCTGCGCTGGCCTCCTTACCTTCGGCGTGACGCGAGCTGCGACTCAGTGACGTTCGGCCAGCCAATCCAGCGTGACGGCGGCGGTCCAGGACTGGTTGCGGCTGCCTAGCGGTGCCTGGCTGAGCGGGTCGTAGTACTCCGCGAAGTCGCCATGGGCGAGCTGAGTGAGCGAATTGTCCCGCAGCACCGCCGCAAGGCCGTCCTCGCCGTGGCGGTGCATCGCCCAGGCGAGCAGCCAGGTAACCACCGGCCAGACGGGGCCCCGCCAGTAGGTGGTGCGCCGGAAGGCGGGGCTTGCCGGTGAGGTCGAGGTGGGCAGCGGGATCGCCAGCGACGGGTTTCCCATCCACTGATCGCCGGTAAGGATCCGCAGCTGCCTGGCGCGCAGGGCAGGGTTCGTACCGCAGATCAGCGGTGCGAATCCGGCGATGGTGGCGGTGTGAATCCACTCGCCCGACCGGACGTCGAAGTCGCGTGCCAATCCGGTCACGGGCGAGACTGCCCGGGTGACCCCGGCGCGGAATCGTCCGGCTAGCTCGGACAGTTCCGCTGCCTGCGCGCGCCGGCCGATGCTGTCACCGAGCTCGGCCAGCACCTGGCTGGACTCCGAAAGGATCGCGGACATGAGGACATCGCGTACCCGGAAGTCCACCGAGGACCGCACCAGCGTGTCGTCGTAACCGACGGAGCGCATCTGGTCGATCAGCCACGCGTACTGGCGATACTCATAGTCAGACGGCCGCTGGCTCAGGTCGGCGACGTGCTGCAGATCGGTCCGCACGTACGGTTCGACGGGTCCGGGGGAGACCATCGCGTAGCTGTGATCCCAGCGTGGCGAGTTGTCCAGCCCGGACTCCCAACTGTGGTGGATCTCGACCAGGCCGTGTTGGTGCGGGTCGCGGGCCTCGGCCAGCCAGAGGTGCCAGCGCATCCAGGCGTCGAAGCTCGCCTTGAGGAAGTCCTCGGCCAATGCTCGATCGGGGCCGCCGGCATCGCGGGCACGTCCGAGCACCTTGGCGACGGCGATCGCGTGCACCGGCGGCTGGCAGATGCCGCTGGTCTGGACCCCACGAGGCGCGCATACCGCCGAGTCCGTTCCCCACCGATCGGGCCCAGGAAAGTAGCCGCCGCCCTCGCTGAACTGGATGTGCGGGATCATCCCGTTGCTCCACTGGCCGGCGAGCAGCGTGGACAGTTCGGTAATCGCGCGCGGCACCGACAGGTGAGCCCAGCCGATCGCGACGAAGGCCGCATCCCAGCTCCACAGGTGCGGATACAGCCGCGGCGCAGCCACCGTCATGGTGCCGCGGTCGTTATTGCGCAGGACGTATTCCGCGCCCTCGGCCAGCGAGGCGCTGTGAATGCTGCGAACGCGTGTCAGCACTGTCGGACTACCGCCTCGCGGTCGGGGAACAGCTTCCACAGTTCTACCGCCGATGCGTTACAACCGGGAGTCGAATGCTCGAGGTGGCCTCGTTTCAGCCAGACTCGCTGACTGCCACTCGCCAGTGGATGGTTGCCGGAGCCGTCATGGCCAGGGTTCGCGGGTGCCGTCCGGCGAGGGGGATCGCCGCGGTCACCACACCGGCCGATCCACCGCACGGTGCGCTCGCCCGTTGCGTGCCGTCCAGCGCCAGCCGGATGTCGCCCGGGCCGCGGCAAGACCAGCGGATGATCAGCTGGGCCGCGCGTGAGGAGAGCTGCGCAAGGCTGAGATTGCGATTGCCCTCAGCCTGGACGTCGACTACCGAGGTCTCGCCCGGTGCGAAGGCACTGTCCGGATCGGGTAACTCAGAGGCCGCCGCCGACAGGCTTGGCAGCACGGATGAAAGTGGCGCGTTCGTCCGGCTGCTCGGCGTCTGGGCAGACGATGAGGTGCCAGGTGTGGTGCGGTGCTCAGGGTTCGCTTGACCGTTCGAGTGCCCGCAACCAGCGGCCGAGAGCAGAGGGCCGATCGCGATCAAGGACGCAAGCCGTGCCCGGGCAGACGTGACCATTTGCGCCGCCCGTTTCTGTATGGTGTCGGATGCGTCAACCTAACAGCGGTGTGCGCGCCGTACGGACGGTTTGGGCAAATTAGTCAGCGAGACGCCACGGCGTGCGGCTGACGGGCGGCACGGCGCCGGGTCGACGTAGGATTCGATGCCGTGGCATCCTCGGCAGCAAGCAAAGCCCAAATCGACCGATCCCGCCGCAGGGCCGCCGAGCAGCAGTTGCTCGCTCGGTGGGGTGAGGCCAAGATCAGCCCATCCCGGGAGCGCATCGAAGCGCTGATGGATCTGCTCGGACAGCCGCAGAAGGCCTATCGGTCAATCCACATCACCGGCACGAACGGCAAGACCTCGACCGCCCGAATGATCGAGGAACTACTTCGCGGCTTCGGCCTCAAGACCGGGCGGTACACCAGCCCGCACCTGGCCGACATGACCGAGCGCATCGTGCTGGACGGCCAGCCGGTCGCCGATGACGTCTTCGCCGACGCGATGGATGAGATCTCGCCCTTCCTGGACCTGGTGGATCAGGGCTCGGACATCAGCATGACCTTCTTCGAGGCGATCACCGGCCTCGCCTTTGCCATCTTCGCCGACGCGCCGGTCGACGTCGCGGTCGTCGAGGTCGGGATGGGCGGCGCGTGGGACGCAACCAACGTCCTGCAGTCCCCGGTCGCGGTGATAACACCGATCGGGCTGGACCACACCGAGTTCCTTGGCGAGACGGTAGCCGAGATCGCCCGCGAGAAGGCCGGCGTCATTCATCCGGGCTCCTCCGCGATCCTGGCCGCGCAGCCCAACGAGGCGGC
>JAVEES010000311.1 GCA_030840285.1 Pseudonocardiales bacterium | reverse complement strand
CTTCTCCTCCTGCGCCTCCTCCAGGCTGGCGTCCGGCTTGGGAAAAACGGCGCATGTGTAGGCCATCGACGGGCCCAGCACCTTTTCGTAGAAGGCGTTGGACACGTCGTAGTGGTGGTGGATCGCGTCGGCGTCGCGGGTACGGGAATGCCGCAAACCCTCGACGGTCCGCCGCCACCTGGGCAACGCCTCCTGCGAGGGCGGCTCGGGTGGCACGAGGTTGCGGATGCCCAGGGCTTTGACCAGCCGGGCGGCCTCAGCCGGCGAAGGCCGGCGGAAGCGCCAGTCGCCGAGTACCCGCAGCGCCTCATAGGGATTGCCCGGATGCGCGCCGTTCAACTCCAGATCACCCGAGACGTAGGCCCGGGCAAGGCCCAGGTCGCCGGGGGCGGTAGCGAGGAAGCGAAGGCCCCGCTCGTTCTTCAGGTGCAGTCGAATGTCGGCGTCTTGCGGACCGAAGCCGCTACCGTCATAGGCGGTGAACCGTAGGGGCGGCTCCGCCACAGTCAACATCTGCGCAATCTCTGCGATTCTCATCCTCGCCCTACCGCCTTCTCATACATCCCGGTGAGCCGGTGTTCCGGGTCGTAAATTTCCTTCAGTTGCCGGTAGACCTCCCCGCCGTAGAGGGCGTCGAAGGTCTTTCTGTCGTAGTAAGCATCCGAGTACAGCGATTTGTGCCCGTCTCGCTCGGCGACCGCGTTTTCGATCAGCCGGTTGAAGTCACCGTCGGCGTGGCCGGGCGGGATTTCTACAGTGCCCCAGAAGCCGACATTGACGTAGCAGCGACCCGCTTCCAAGGGGTAGAGCGGCCACCGTCCGGCGGAGCCGGCGCCGTTGGGCTCACGCAGTTGCAGAGGGCATAGCCACACCGGTGACATCGGCACGTTGGCGTCGAACCAGCGCAGGAAATCCGCCGTCCGCTCCAGCGGGATCTCGACATCCTGGACGACCCTTTCACGAGGTCCGATGCCTTTGAGCTTGTCGATCTTGGCCGCGACGCCGAAGCGGTGATCGAGGCCGATCAGGCGGTGATAGAAGTCGCTGCGCCGGTAGCGGCCCGGCCAGAGCTTGCGAACCGTGGGGTTCTGCACCCCGAAGGCGCCCGAACACCAGAACCAGTCGGTATCCCAGCGCCAGAGATAGTCATGGATGCTCAGCACGTCGCGCTGGCGCTGCTGGATCGAGCGGTAATAGATCTGCTGTCCGGTGTAGTCGCTGGCTTCGGCCTGGCCACCCTCGCGCGGCCAGTCGACAAAGCGTCCGAGGCTGAGGTAGGTCTGCGACGGTGCGAACGTCACGCCGTCCAGGAAGTCCACCGACTCGCCGCCGAAAGCGCGCTTGGCCGAGATTTCCGCGATTGCCGCCGACACCGCGTCCAGGTCGTCGAAGCGAACGTGCCGCAGCGCAACATAGGGCCGGACGGGCTGCAGAGCGATCCGTAACCGCACCGCGTAACCCAGGCTGCCGTAGGAATTCGGGAAGCCGGCGAACAGGTCCGCGTGCTCGGTAGGGCTGGCGGTGACGAGCACACCGGCGCCGGTGAGGATGTCCATCTCCAGGACCGACTCGTGCGGCAGACCGTTGCGGAACGAGGACGATTCGATGCCGAGCCCCGTGACCGCGCCCCCGAGAGTGATGGTCTTCAGCTGGGGAACCACCATGGGCATCAGTCCATAGGGCAGCGTCGCATCGACGAGGCGCTCGTAGGTGCACACGCCCTGGACGTCGGCGGTCCGGGCCTGCGGATCGACCGAGATGACTCCGTCCAGACCTGACACGTCCAGACCCGCGACCGCCTGGGCGGTGCGCGGCCGGAAGAGGTTCGAAGTGGGTTTGGCCAGGCGAACCCGCTGTCCGGGCGGTATGGCGTCGAACGACGCTGTCAGCGCGGCTACCGCGCGCTGATGAACCTGTGGATCACTGATGATTGCGCTCATTAGCCATCACTGTATCGGTCAATGTTTCGCACAGCTAACGACCCCACCGGCCCGAAATCGCGGCAAGCTGCTAGGCGCTGCGAGGCCCGGCTCATGGTGCCGAGAGCGGTTGTGGGATCAGGCCTGGCCAGCGGCGTCGGCGAGCTGGCGCAGCCCGTTGACGATCCCTCCGGTCAGGTCGCCGTTGGTAAACGACGCCCGCATTCCGAGGGCGGCGAGGCCCGCAAGCCGGTTCGGAATTCGAGCAGCGGATTCACCGCCAGTGACAATCTCCAGCCGGCGCTGCCCCGGCGAGATCGCGACCAGCACCGGTGCCGCATGGGTGGCAGCCAGCTTGTCGAACATCTGCTCGGCGGTGGCCCGGGTGTTGCCAGGCAGCGGGCCGACGTAGACGCTGAACGTAAGGCCGGTCTCCCGCGAAGCCAGCGTGATCGCCTCGTCGATACGGGACAACTGTGAGGGTTTGAACGGCCGGTCCGGGCTGACCTGGCCCACCCGGGGAACCGTGAAGTCCTTTTGCTCTCCTGACGGAACGGCGACCGCCCGCTCGCTATCGGAGGGCGGTACTAGCTGCCGGTGCGTCTCGGACGGAGCGACCATCTCACCACTCACCGCTGGCACCTCCAGACGCCTCGACCGGATCGGCCACCTTGCCGGTCACCGCAAGCCGGGAACTCGCCTGGGCCGTACCACTGGCCTGCAACTGCGAAACCGGCCCGGCATGAGCCGGATGCGGCAGGTACCAAACGGGTTTGTAGTCCCACGATGAGCCCGGCCGGTATCGAGGCGCGCGGACCGATCCCGGTCCGAGCACGATCAGAGCGAACAATGCGAAGGCCGCGGCCGGAATCCCGACGTAGACCAGCACCGTCTCGACGATGCTCATATGTCCTCCAGCAAGTGCGTTCCGGCCCGGCGGTGTACAGCGCACACGCTATCGAAGCGGCTACGCCGACCAGACCGGCGGGTGCCCGGCCGGCTGCCGCGTGGCGGGCTCGAGGGGCTCACGAGGCGGACGCCGCGACGATCTCCAGCGGCGAGTCATAGCCGAGGTAGCGATCCCAGGACGGATCCCGCTTGGCCCAGCCGAGGACCAGGGCGACCGTCGCCGAGGGCTGGATCGGCTGTGTGGAAAGTGTCCAGCCGATCTCGGACAGCAGGCGGTCGCCCTTGCGATGGTTGCAGCGGGCGCAGGCAGCGACCACATTCGTCCATTCATTACGGCCGCCGCGCGAGCGGGGCACTACGTGATCGATGGTGTCGGCTCGCACCATGCAGTAGACGCATCGATGGGCGTCGCGAGCCAGGACCGCACGCCGGGTCAGCGGGATCTGGCGCCGGTAGGGCACCCGGACGTAGCGACAGAGTTTGACGACGTGCGGCACTTGGATCGCGGAACTCGCCGAGCGCATCACTTCGGTGCCGGCTTCGACGACAACGGCCTTCTCGGCAAGGATCAGCACGACGGCACGACGCATCGGCACGACGCACAGCGGCTCGTACGACGCGTTGAGCACAAGCGTCCCCGCCAACCGGCCTCACCTCCGAGTGTGCTACCAGTGAACCCGACGAAAGCCCATCGCGCACTCATTAATTGGCTCTGTCGTCGGCGTGTCACGCGGGTGACACTTGACGGTCGGCCCGGTGGTGCGCCTGGCAGCCACGCTCACATGGCAGGCTAATGCCTTATGTCCCCCTCCTTGGTGGCCCCGAGCAGGCGCCCGGCACTGGCCGAACCCGTGTCGTTGAGGGGGTTCTGGCATGACCACGCCGCCGTCCTGATCACCCATCCGCTTCAGGTGCTAGCCGTCGTCCTGGTTGCGCTGCTGTGTCGAACGCTGGCTCACGGCGCGATCGACAAGCTTGCCAACTCCAGCGCCGAGGGCCGGATCCCCAAGATCCTCAGCCCGCTGACCGAACGGGCCGCGAACTCGGTGCTCTTCGAGTCGTCCGGCCTGCTGTCAGAACGCCGGCGTCAGCGGGCCGCGACCATCGGCTCGATCCTGAAGAGCCTGGTCAGCTTCCTGATCTTCGTCACCGGCTTTCTGATCATTCTGGACATCATCGGGGTGAACCTGCTGCCGTTCGTCGCCGGGACGTCGCTGGTAGGGGTCGCCCTGGGCTTCGGCGCCCAGAACCTCGTCAAGGATTTCCTGGCAGGCGTATTCATGATCCTTGAGGACCAGTACGGCGTCGGTGACGTGATCGACGTCAAGGAGGCGACCGGAACGGTAGAGGCCGTCGGCCTGCGAACCACCCGGCTGCGCGACGTCCAGGGCACTGTCTGGTACGTCCGCAACGGTGAGATCGTCAGGGTGGGTAACCAGTCCCAGCAGTTCGCCCAGGTCGTGCTCGACGTGCCGATCTCAGCACTGGACGACCTTGCCCAGGCAAACGCCGAACTGGCCGCCGCCGCAGCCGAACTGCACGCAGATCCCCAGTGGAACCGCGCGTTCCTGTCCGAGCCCGAGGTGCTCGGAGTCGAATCGATGACGCGCGAGGAGACGGTGCTGCGGGTCGCGGCCCGGGTTCGCCCGCTCGAACAGTGGCGGGTGGCCCGCGAGTTGCGCGCCCGCATCCTGCAACGGTTCGCCCGGGCCCGCCTGGCCAGCAAGCTGCCCGAAGACACCGAGTAGCCGGGTAGGCCGCGGCTCGCATCCCGGCGACCACGCGGCATACACCGTTGTGGAGCTCGTTCAGTCGAATACGAGGCGCACGTCGGCCGACAAAACCTTCCGCGCTGGCTGGATCCAGCTACTCCAAGAGTAGGCCGAAGGGCCGACAGCCTGGGCGTCGGTCAACCTAGATGATGAGCTGGCGAGGCCAGCCGCTGTGGTTCCGGCTGAGAAAGGCGCGGAGTCACCGAGCGTCACGACGTGGCACTTCTATGGTGGCTATTCTGCCGGCATCCGATCCTTCTCGCCCATCCCGCTGATACGACGGCTTGTGGTCGCGGCTGGTGCATGCTTCACGGGAATGCCGCTAGACTCTCGAACTGATCGAATAGAGCCCTGCAGCGGGCACCGGGTCATCCGAGTACCCCACCCAATCTCGGCCCGGTCTGGTCACAGCACCCCGATCAAGATCTCTTCCGTTGAGCGCGTCACCAGTTGGCGACATGCTATGCGCCCGGCTGGCTACCGTCATTCCGTGCAGTACGAGAACCTGCTATGAGCCAAGCTCCACGACGGCTTGGATCGGGTTAGTGTTCACTGCACGACCAATGGTGACGTCCTCCGAACGCGCTGGCGGCGAGCCAAGAACATCTGAGCTAAACGCCGTCTCGCCTAACCCACTCGGTTCGATCCCGGCATCTGGAGACCCCTGCCCCCACAGTGGCAACTGCGCCGCGTCGGCGGCCGAGCCTTCGACGATCGCCGCCGGCAAGCTGACCGCCGTACATCGACGACGAGGT
>JAVEES010000205.1 GCA_030840285.1 Pseudonocardiales bacterium | reverse complement strand
CGGCGAGCCTCGTGCAGGGTGAACGGCTCGGCGACCGAGATCAGCGGGTTCATCGGCAGTTCCTCGCTCGGGTAGGCGTGCGTCATATCGTCACCCGGAGGATTTCCTCGAGCGTTGTCAGTCCTTGCGCGCTCTTCTGCAGGCCGTCCTCGCGAAGTGCCACCATGCCCTCTGCCACCGCGACCTTCTTTATCTCACTCGCCGAAGCGTGGCTCACTGCCATCCGTTCGATCTCCTCGCTCACGGGCATGACCTCGTTGACGGCCAGCCGTCCTCGGTAGCCGGTCTGGGCGCACGATCGGCAGCCCACCGCCTTCCACAACTTTTCCGGTGCTTCGATCCGGTTGTGCGGCCACTGCGCGCCCATCAGGTCGCTCTCGGTGGGGGCGTAGGGCTCCTTGCACCATTCGCACAACCGGCGGGCCAGGCGCTGGGCGAGCACGGCGTCCAGCGACGATCCGACCAGGAAGGGCTCGATGCCCATCTCGACCAGCCGCGGCATGGCGCTGGGTGCGTCGTTGGTGTGCAGCGTGGACAGCACCAGGTGGCCGGTGAGGGCAGCCTCGATCCCGAGCTGGGCGGTGGCCCGGTCACGGATCTCACCGATCAGCACGATGTCGGGGTCCGAGCGCAGGATCGCCGGCAGTACCGCGGCGAACGTAAGGCCGGCCTTGAAGTTGACCTGAACCTGGTTGATGCCTTCCATCCGGTATTCCACCGGATCCTCGACTGTGATCACGTTGACCTCCGGTCGCGCGATCTCGCCGAGCGTGGCGTACAGCGTGGTGGACTTGCCGGAACCCGTCGGCCCGGTGACCAGCACCATGCCGTGCGGCTTGCGGAAGCTGCGAGAGAACCGCTCGTAGTTGTAGTCGGTGAAGCCGAGCTTCCGCAGGTTCAGGTCGATGCCGCCGGTGTCGAGCACCCGGAGCACCACCTTCTCGCCCCACACCGTGGGCAGGGTGGCCGAGCGCAGGTCGATGCTGCGGTCGCCGAGGGTCTTGGTGATCCGGCCGTTCTGCGGTACGCGCCGCTCGGTGATGTCCAGGCCGGACATGATCTTGAGCCGGGAGATCAGGGCTGATTGGATGCCCCGGGGGACCGTGTCGATCTCGTGCAGGACACCGTCGATGCGCAGCCGGACCTTGAGGTCGAACTCGCCGGGCTCGAGGTGGATGTCAGAGGCGCGGCTGGTGATCGCGCGTTCCAGCAGCGAGTTGACGTAGCGCACGACCGGCGCGTCCTCGTTGACGCCCTGGGCGTCGGGGGCATCGGCGCCCTCTTCGGCCACGATCTGGGCGGCGGCCTCGTCCAGGTCGGTGCTGTCGCGGGTATAGCGATCCAGCAGCCGGGCGAGGTCCTCTTCGGTGACGACGCACGCCTTGACGACGAGGCCGGTAGCGGAGCGGATGTCGTCGAGCGCCAGGATGTCGCCGGGGTCGGTGACGGCGACCGTGATGGTGGTGTCGTTGACCGCGATCGGCAGCATCCGGTGCCGGCGCGCGAGGCTGAGCGGCACCTTGGACATGGCGGAGGGGTCGACGGGGAAGTTCGACAGTTCGATCGCGTCCAGGCCCCAGGCTTCGGCGATGGCCGATGCGAGCTGGAATTCGGTGATGACCTGGTCGTCGATCAGGACGGCCCGCAGTGGCCGGCCGCTGGCCTTGGAGGTCTCGATGGCCCGGTCCAGCAGGGCGTCATCGATGCCGCGGTCGCGCAGTGCGGCGACTATGGTGCGCAGCGCTGGGTCCATCGTTCCTCCGGGGTGTGGTGTGGTGTGCCTGCGCTCCCATCGACGGGGACTGTCCGGTTGCGCAGGCGCCACCTGGCTTACTAATCGGCGGCAGCGGCCAGACTTGAGGAAGTCAGCGAAAGTCGCGAGATCGGGTACGCAGCCCGAGGTCCAGCTTGTCGATCCGCTCGGCTGAGACGTTGACCACGCCGTCGGCCCGCTCCAGCATGCCCCTGATCAGCAGGCCGCCGGCTTCTCTGGCCACCCGGCGGTGGCGCTTCCACACGGCCTCGTCGCAGATGACGTTGACCATCCCGAACTCGTCCTCGAGGTTGACGAAGGTGACGCCGCGGGCGGTCGCGGGCCGTTGCCGGTGGGTGACGATCCCGCCGATGGTGACCCGGGTCCGGTCCGGCAGGTGCTTGAGCCGGTCCGTAGGCGTGACCCCGAGAGCGCTCAGCCGGTCCCTGATCAGCGACGTCGGGTAGCGGTCGCGGGTGATGCCGGTGGCCCACAGATCGGCCATCATCTGCTCAGGCTCGCTCATCGGCGGCAACGGCGGGATCTGCTGCTCGGCGGCCATGACAAGCTCGAGCTGCCCCGGACGGTAGTCCGCTGCCGCCCCGGCCGCCCACAAGGCCTCGCGGCGCTGGGTGCCGAAACATTCGAAGGCGCCCGCGGTGGCCAGCGCCTCGAGCTGCTCGGCGTTCATCCCGATCCGCCGGGACAGGTCCGCCATGCTCGTGTACCGGCCGGCCGCCTGCCGTTCCGCGACGATCCGCTCGGCGAGCTCGTCACCGATGCCCCGGACGCTGCTCACCCCGAGCCGGACCGCCGGCTGGTGCGGGCCCGGCCCGGGGTAGCTGCCCTCGTCCGGTTCGGTCGGCTCGAGACTCGCCGCGGCACCGGAGGCATTGATATCCGGTCCGCGGATCGCGACGCCGTGCCGCTTGGCGTCATGAACCAGCGACTGCGGTGAATAGAAGCCCATCGGCTGGGCGTTGAGCAACCCGGCACAGAAAGCGGCCGGGTGATAGAGCTTCATCCAGGACGAGGCATAGACCAGGAAGGCGAAACTGATCGAGTGGCTCTCGGCGAAGCCGAACGCGGCGAAGGCCTCGATCTTGGTAAAGATGTCATCGGCCGCCCGGCCGGTGATGCCGTTGGCCTCCATCCCGTCATACAGCCGGTTGCGCAGACCCTCCATTTTCTCCTTGCTGCGCTTGGAGCCCATTGCCCGCCGGACCTGATCGGCCTCGGCCGCGGTACAGC
Source organism: Pseudonocardiales bacterium (assembly GCA_030840285.1). Lineage (GTDB taxonomy): Bacteria > Actinomycetota > Actinomycetes > Mycobacteriales > Jatrophihabitantaceae > Jatrophihabitans_A. The sequence continues at coordinate 13,366 of JAVEES010000205.1, read as the reverse complement.
CGGCCGCGTCGATGGCAAGCTGCATGAGTTGTTCCTGGAACAGCGGGATCCCGAGGGTTTTCTCCAGCGCCGGCTTCAACTTCGGGTGTGGGTAGGTGATCGCTTCCTGCCCGTTGCGGCGACGGATGTAGGGATGCACCGATTCACCCTGGATCGGCCCTGGTCTGATCAGGGCGATCTCGACGACGAGGTCGTAGAACTTCCTGGGCTTCAGCCGTGGCAGGGTGGCCATCTGAGCGCGGGACTCGATCTGGAAAACCCCGACGGTGTCGGCCAGGCACAGCATGTCGTAGACCAGCGGATCTTCCTTGGGGATCTGGTGCAGGCCGTAGCGCACCCCGTGAAAGTCCGCGACGAAGTCGAAGGTGTACTTCAACGCCGACAGCATGCCGAGCCCGAGCAGATCGAATTTGACCAGGCCGGTCGCCGCGCAATCGTCCTTATCCCATTGCAGGACGGTGCGATCTGCCATCCGGCCCCATTCCACCGGGCACACCTCGATCACCGGACGGTCGCAGATGACCATGCCGCCGGAGTGGATGCCCAGATGCCGCGGGGCATTCTGCAGCTGCTCGGCGAGGTCGAGTACCTTGTCGGGGACCGTATCGACGTCCTCAGATTGCTTCAACGTCTCGGCGGTCTCTGACCAGTAGTAACCGTGGTCGATCTGCTTGCTCCACGCGTCCTGCTGGCCTTGCGCGTAACCGAATGCGCGAGCGATGTCGCGGACCGCCGAGCGTGGCCGGTAGGTGATCACGTTGGCGACCTGGGCGGCGTGCTGGCGGCCGTGCATCGCATAGACGTGCTGGATGACCTCTTCGCGGCGATCGGACTCGATGTCGATGTCGATGTCGGGGGGACCGTCCCGCTCCGGGGCCAGGAACCGTTCGAAGAGCAGGCCGTAGGCCACCGAGTCGACCGCGGTGATGCCGATGGCGTAGCAGACCGCGGAGTTCGCGGCACTGCCCCGGCCCTGGCAGAGGATGCCGTTGTCCGCGCAGAACTGGGTGAGTTCCCAGACGACCAGGAAGTAACCGGGGAAACCCAGCTGGGCGATGATCCGCAGCTCGTGCTCGATCTGCTGGTACGCGCGCTCGGTGTCCGGTCCGCGCGGGCCGTAGCGATCCGCGGCGCCCCGGTAGGCCAGCTCGCGCAGGTAGCTCATCTCGTCATAGCCCTCAGGTACCGGGAACGGCGGCAGGTTCGGTGCGATGAGCTTGAGCGGAAAGGCCAATTCGGTGCCGAGCCGGGCCGCGTTGGCCACCGCGGTGGGATAGCGCCAGAAGCGGTCGGCCATCTCGGCACCCGAGCGCAGGTGCTGCCCCGCCCAGGCCGGTAGCCAGCCGTCCAGGGCGTCCATGCTGGTTCTCGCCCGGACGGCCGCGATCGCGGTGGCCAGCGGGCGATGCCGTGGTGCGGCGTAGTGCGCCGCGGTGCTGGCGATCAGTTCGAGGCGCTGCTCATCGGCCAGCTGTGCCAGTGCGGCGTATCGCTCGTCGGCCAGCGGCTCGAGCGCATGGGTCAGCTCGACGACGACGTTGTCAGCGCCGAAGCGGTCGGTGAGATCGCTCAACGCGCGGCGCGCCGGGTCCAGCGCGAAGGTGCCGAAACCGGCGCTGCTCAGCGCCTGCTGGACCGCACCCTTGCGGCAGCCGGTGAGGATAAGCCAGTTGCCACCGGCCAATTCGGCCAGCTCGTCCAGCTCGTAGACCGGCCTGCCCTTCGCCCCGCCCCGCAGCTGAGCTTGGCTGATCGCGCGGCACAGGCTCGCATAACCGGCCGGGTTGCGAGCGAGCACCAGCAGGTGTGAACCGGGTGGATCCGCTATGCCGGCCCTGGCCGCGATGGAACGTTCGGACTGGGTGGACGGGATCGGTATGCCGGTGTTGAGCTCGGCCCCGAAGACGGTGGAAAGGCCGAATGCCTCGGCGGCTTCGGCGAATCGGGCCACGCCGTACATGCCGTCGTGGTCGGTGATCGCCAGCGACTCCAATCCCAGCGCGACGGCCTCTTCGACCAGTTGCTCGGGATCTGAGGAACCGTCCAGGAAGGAGAAGGAGGAATGGCTGTGCAGCTCGGCGTAGGGAATGTGCGCCGAATTCGGCCGGGCGCTGACTCGCGGTGGTTCATAGGCCGGACGCTTGCGGCTCCACGCCGGGGAATCGCCGCCCTCACCCGGGCGCTGCTGGCCATGCCCACGGCGTCGCTCCGGATACTCCTCGGCCTGCTCGTCGGCCTGCTCGTCCGGGCGTCCCGACAGCCGGCGCTCCAGCTCGCGCCACGGAATGATCGGATTGCCGAAGCCCATCCCACCAGTATCGAACAGACGTTCTAATAAGGCAACTCTCTGGTTTGGCCAAAACCGGCTAACGGATCAGGGTCTCCGGTGCCCGGAAGGCCACCACGGCAGCAGCCACCAGCACCGCAGCCGTGGCCGCGAAGGCAGTGCCGAACCCCGCCGAGTCCGCGAGGTATCCGGCCACCAGCGGCCCCGCGAGACTGCCGAGGTCGCCGGCCATTTGATAGCCGGCCACCACCGTGCCACCGCGACCGCCGACGACGTCGCCCATCATCGCTCCGGGAGCGACGTCCAGCAGGCCGCTGCCGAGTCCGAAGACCGTCAACGCACCGATCAGCAACGGCAACGACGGTGGCAGGGCCAGCAGCGCGGTTCCGGCCGCGCTCACCAGGCAGCCGACCAGCAGCACCGGACGCCGCCCGCGCCGGTCAGTCGCCCGGCCACCGGCGAGCAACGTGACGATGTTGGCGAGGGTGAACACCGTGAAGCCGATGCCGGTCCACAGCGGCGGCTCGTGCAGGGCCTCGACGACGAACAGCGGCACGATCGCCGAGCGGGCACCCACGGCCGCCCAGTTGTCCGCGAGGTTGGCGAACGCGGCGGCTCGAAAAGCCGGCAGCCGCAAGGCGTGCAGGATGCCCAGAGCCGCCTGGCTGCTCGCCTTCTTCGCCGCGACGGCGTGCTCATGGCGGGGGAGCAGCACCAGCCCGATGGAGCCGGCCGCGGCCAGCGTCCCCGCGTAGATGAAGAACGGCGCCCGCAGCGACCAGCCGGTGATGATGCCGCCCAGTGCCGGTCCGGCGATGCCACCGAGCAGGAATCCGCCGCTGAAGGCGCCCATCGCGCGGCCGCGCTGCTCGCTCGTCGTCGAGCCGAGCAGCAAGGTGGTCGCCGACACGCTGAACATCGCCGAACCTATCCCACCGGCGGCTCGCAGGCCGAGCAGCTGGCCATAATTCGCGGCCAACCCGGCCAGCGCGCTGCTGCCGGCGACAAGCCCGATGCCGGTGCCGAGAACGACCCGCTCACCGATCCGGTCGACCAGCCGTCCGACACCCAGGGCGGACGTCAGGCGCATCAGCGCGAAGGCGCTGATCACCGCGCCCGCCGCGGTCCGCGAGACGCCGAAGCTCCGTGCGAAGACCGGTATCGCCGGGGCCACGATGCCGAATCCGGCGGCGACGCAGAACGCGACGGCGGCCAGCACCCCTACCTCGCGCGGCAGGCCCCGAAACGGGCTCAGGTTCAGCAGTCGCCGTCCCTGGCCGGGCCTGGTGATCGGCGGGGCGAGGGAATCGTCGGTCACGGTTGGCACAGTAGCCGCCGGCTCCCGTCCGGTTTTGGCGTGGAGTCCGTGACTACTCGGACTCCACGCCAAAAGCAGCTAAGCCGAGGTCACGAATCGAGCTCGCCCGCAATCATCCGCGGTGCCCGCAACATCCACTCCAGGACCGAGTCAGCCGTGAACCTGAATGGAGCCTGCCGTGAAGAGCCTTGCCGAGCGCCGGATGTTGCTGAGCTCTGCCGTGGTCGTGATCGCGCTGCTCGGCGTCACCGCCTGCACCTCGCACCCAAGCAAGTCCGCCAGCTCCTCGACGGGATCAGCCTTCGACTCCCAGGGAATGCGCACCGGGGGAGGATCGGCTGACAGCGCTGTGGGTATGCCGGCCGGACCCGCGGCCGGCCCGCCATCTGCCAAGCCCTCCTCGCCTCCACTGCTGGGCAAGGACTTCGTGCGGACGGCCACTCTGGAGCTTCAGGTCGCGGACGTCGACAAGGCCGTCGATTCGATCAGCGCTCAGGCAACGAAGTCGGCCGGCCAGGTCGAGACCGACCACCGGACGGGAACCGACGCTAAGCGGGTTGCGAACCTGGTGCTGAGGGTGCCGCCGCAGCACCTCAACGGTCTGATCGCCGACGCTGCCAACCTCGGCAAGGAGCTGAACCGCAGCATCACGGGTGAGGACGTCAGCACCGCGCACGCCGACATCAACGCTCGGGTGCTGGCGCTGCAGACGAGCGTCACCCGGCTGCGAGACCTGCTCAGCCACTCGGGCTCCATCAGCGATCTGGTGGCACTGGAGAACCAGCTCAGCAGCCGGGAATCCGAGCTGGAGTCGACGATCGCGCAGCGTGCCAGCCTCGAAGGTTCGATCGCGCTGTCCTCGCTCAGCATCGAGTTCAGCCAGCGGCCGCTGGTCGCGGCCCGCGCCAAGCACGGGCCGTTCGGCTTCGTCAGCGCGATCGTGGCGGGGTGGCACGCAACGATGCTGGTACTGCGATGGGGTGCGGCCCTTATCGGTTACGCGTTGCCGTTCCTGCTGATCGCGGCCATCCTCGCCCTGCCGGCGGTCGCGCTGCTGCGGCGCCGCAACGCTAACGGCGAGCCGCCGCGTCCGGCTGAGCCCGCCGCGGAAGCCACACCGTGAAGGTCGTGCCGCGTTCGAGTTCGGAGTCGACATCGATCGCACCGCCGTGTCGCTGGACGATCTCGTGGACGATCGACAGCCCCAATCCGGTGCCGGGGACCGCTGCCGCCGTGGCGTTGGAGGCACGGAAGAAGCGGGTGAATAACCGGTCGACCTCACCGGGCGGGATTCCGATGCCGGTGTCGGAGATCTGGACGAAGACCCCGTCGGCATCGGCGTCCTCGCCCGCCACCAGGCTGATGGAATCGCCGGGAAGGCTGAACTTGATCGAGTTGGAGATCAGATTGGTGAACACTTGCTCGAGCTGCTGACCATCGGCATGGAGCGGCAAGCCGTCAGAGGGCATCTCAACCGGCTTGACCGCGACCCGTCCGGACGCCGCCAGCGGCATCATCGAGGTCAGGACGCTGTCCAGCACCATGCAGAGATCCACCGGTCCGGCCTCGATCTTGAGCCGATCCGCATCGATGCGTGACTGGGTGAGCAGGTCCTCGATCAGGTTGCGAAGCCGGGTTGCGTTGCGGTCGATGACCTGCAGCATCTCGTGGGCCTCGTCCGGCAGTTCGCCGGCCTCGCCGTCCTGCAGCATCTCCAGGTAACCGGTGATCGAGGTGAGCGGCGTCCGCAGCTCGTGCGAGACGGTGGAGATGAAGTCGGTCTTGGCCTGGTCGAGCTCGCGAAGCATCTGGACGGCCTGTGCCTGACGCTCGATGACCGAGGCCTGCACCATGCTGTGTGCCAGCTCAGCCGCCAGATACTGCGCCAGCCCGGATTCGGTGTGCCCCCAATGGCGAGGATGGTCCAGCATCGAAAGCCACAGAACGCCGAACGTGCCGACGCTGTCGCCGATGGGCACGACCAGCGATGCGGACGTCCCATCAGCGGCATGGTCGAACAGCCCGGGATCCAGCCGGGTCTCGACGAGCCGGTGGTCATCGACGGCGAGGACTTGGGCGCTGATCCAGAGACGGCTGGCCAGAGTCCGCACGGGCTCGATGTGTTCGGCATCCAGCGGCGGCAGATCCTGCAGATCATCACGATGCCATTGGCCGGTGATCGCGGGAACCCGTGAGTCGGGAAAGATCGTCAGCCAGACCCGGTCCACCTCGAAGGTCTGCCCGATACCGCGCACCAGGTGATCGACCATCAGTACCGGATTGGTGATCCGCCGCAGCGTCGTCGTGATCAGCCTGCTGCGCTGGCGAAAATGGTCGGCATCCTGCTCGCTGGCGGCCTCTGAGCGCGCCCGGCTGCCCAGCAGGTTCAGGGCCTTTGCCAGCGCGCGGACCTCGGTCCCGCCTCGGTTCTCATCGGCCACGCTGTCGAGTTCACCGTTGGCCATCCTGCTGACCAGCGAGGTCAGCCGGCGCAGGTGGTCGGGGGTACGTCCGATCATTCGATACCCGTGGCCAGTGCCGCATGGATCCGCTCGACCAGCTGACGTGGGCTGAATGGTTTGACGATGTAGTCGGTGGCACCGAGTGAGAACCCGGCTTCAACGTCGAATTCCTGGCTGCGCGCGGTGAGCAAGATGATCGGCAATGCTTCAGTGACCGGGTCCTCGCGCAGCGCCGTGGTGAGCTGCAGGCCTGAGAGCCCCGGCATCATCACGTCCAGCACGGCAATATCGGGCTTGTTGTCACGAGCTTCCCGCAGTGCCGCAAGGCCGTCGCCGACCGCGATAACCCGGAACCCGGCGGTCTGCAGCTTTCTCGTCACCAGCTCGCGGATATCCCGATCGTCCTCGGCAATCAGCACCACAGGTCCCTCCGGCGCTGCCGAAGAAGCTGGCTCGCTCATGGCTAAGACCCTCTCCGATGACTCGTCGGTCACCGATAGCGATCACTGCGTGCTAATCATCATGCCCGTATCGCGAGCATTCGCAAGGTGAGAATGAAGTTGCAGCTGAGCGGCCAGCCGCTGAGCGGGGTCGGTCAGGTCGATACCGAGCACGGATTCCGCCTTGCGCAGGCGGTACCGCACGGTCGTGACGTGCACATCCAGCAAGTCCGCCGTCAGTTGGGCCGCCGATCCGGAATCCAGGTACTTCATAAGGGTTTCCGCAACCTCAGGATCGGCCTTGACGAGATCGTCCAGAGCTGCGTCGCGCAGCTCCGGGCGTTGGGCCACGGCTGCCGAGGCGGCCTCGACGACGAGTTCCGGACGCAGCGCTAGGAACCTTGTCACAGCGGCGCGGCTGCCGGTGCGCAGGATGTGATCCAGCGCGAGATCCGCGGCTGCCCGAGACGTCGAGGCCGCGCTCAACTCGGCGACGATCGGCCCGATCGCGGCACGGATCGACGGCTGCACGTGGCGGCGGGCCGCATCGACCATCGCGCGCACGACCCGGTCGATCGCAGGCTCGGACTCGACGCCGGGCAGCAGCAGGTACACCCGGTCGGCGATGATCTCGGTGACGGAATCGCGGCGCAAGGCGGCGGCATGCACGGTGATGACGCCGGTGAGGGAGTCGAGCATGAGGCGCTCAGCGGCCCGGTCGGGCTGCTCGGCGCCCAGATCGAAGGCCACGACCGCGCAGGGCCGCTCGGCGACCCGGCCCTCCAGCCCGGTGATCCGGCGAGACCGTCCGGCCAGCAGTCCGCTCAGCTGGCCGTGCTCGACCCGAGCCCGGTTGGGTTGCCCCCGGCGGTCGACCAGGTGGGCCGCCGTGAGCCGGGCAGCGCCGAGCAGCGCCTGTTGAGCATGCGGGCCGAAGTCGTGCTGGCCTTGCTGCACCCAGATCGTGCCCAGCTGCCGGCGTCCGGCAAAGATTCCGACCGCGAGCCGGCGTCGCACCCCCGACTCGGGGTGCTCGGCGATCTCGACGACCTCTTCCGAGGCTGCGAGCCGGTCATAGATCCCCCAGTCACGCAGCAGCGCGAGGTACTCAGGGGGACCGCTGCGCCCCAGGATGGACAGCCGGCGCAGGTCGTCCACGTCGTCGCTGGAGCGCGAGTAGGCCAGCACCCGCGCAGCGGTGTCCTCGATGGTGACCAGGCCACCGGTAAGCGTGGCGATCGTCTGGGCCAGCTCGGCGAGGTCGTCGTCACCTGCCGGCAGGCCCGCGGAGGCCGGCTCGGGCGAATCCTCGGCCAGCGCCTCGGCCAGTGCTCGATGCACCTGATTCCAGCTCTGCTCCGGTGACAGCCAGTACAGCGCAACGTCGCGCTGCTGCGCGCGCCGGGTGATCGCCGCTGTCGTCGGCTCGTCGAACTGGCGCAGCACCAGTCCGGCCAGCAGCCCGGCCCCCGGCGCGTCGATGAGCGCGGTGGCGCTCGCCTGGTCGGCTCCGATGGCGAGCAGCAGGTCGCCCGCTTCCCCGATCGGACGCTGGCGCACCTGGTAGCCGGGTTCGGCTAGGGCAAGTCGGCGCGCGCCGGCTGGTGGGCGGTCCGGGTCGAGAAGCTGGGGGCCTGGCGCACTTCTCTCATCCGAGCGCTTCATGCAGGCGATCCTATTCAATCAGAGCAGGCCATGACGACCTTCGAGGAATAGCGTGAAGGTCAACGGATCGCAGCGACGAGGAGCACGAGGAGCACCCCCATGGACGCCATCAGCCAGGTTCCCGCCCCCCACAACGAGCCGGTTCTCGAATACCGGCCGGGTTCCGCCGAACGCCGCGCGCTGCAGGACAAGCTCGCCGAACTGTCGGCCGGCCCGCGTGACTTGACCTGCACCATCGGTGGCAAGCAGCGGATGGGTGGTGGCAAGCGAGGCACCGTCGTCCAGCCGCACAAGCGGTCCCACGTCCTCGGGGAGTACGCCGAGGCCACCACCGCCGACGCTACCGCGGCGATCTCCGCTGCGCTGTCCGCGGCACCGGCCTGGCGCGCGATGGCCTATGAAGACCGCGCGGCGATCTTCCTGCGCGCGGCCGACCTGCTGTCCGGACCGTGGCGGGCCACGCTGAATGCCGCCACGATGCTCGGCCAGTCCAAGACCGCGGTGCAGGCCGAGATCGATGCCGCCTGCGAGCTGATCGACTTCTGGCGGTTCAACGTGGCCTTCGGCCGGCAGGTGCTGAGCGAGCAGCCGATCTCCTCGACCGGCGTCTGGAACCGGCTGGATCACCGTCCGCTGGAAGGATTCGTCTATGCGATAACGCCTTTCAACTTCAGCGCGATCGCGGGCAACCTGCCGACGGCGCCGGCGTTGATGGGCAACGTGGTGATCTGGAAGCCGTCGGAAACCCAGCTACTGGCTGCCCATTTCACGATGCGGCTGCTCGAGGCGGCCGGCCTGCCGCCGGGCGTGATCAACCTGCTCACCGGTGACGGGCGCGCGGTGTCGGAGGTAGCGCTGACGCACCCCGATCTCGCCGGCATCCATTTCACCGGCTCAACGCCGACCTTCCAGCACCTCTGGCAGAGCATCGGCGCCAACATCTCGGGCTACCGGACCTACCCCCGGCTGGTCGGCGAGACCGGTGGCAAGGACTTCGTGCTCGCCCACCCGTCCGCCGACGTCGACATCCTGCGCACCGCGCTGGTGCGCGGCGCGTTCGAGTACCAGGGCCAGAAGTGCTCAGCGGCCTCACGTGCGTACCTGCCCGCATCGGTGTGGTCGCGGCTGTCGGCCTCGTTGGCGGCAGAGACCGACGCGCTGAGCATGGGTGACGTGACGAACTTCGAGAACTTCCTCGGCGCGGTCATCGACCGGCGTGCCTTCGATCGGCTGTCCGGCGTGCTGCAGCGGGCCAAGCAGGATCCGGAAATTGAGATCCTGGCGGGGGGAACCGCCGATGACAGCGAGGGATTCTTCGTCCGGCCGAGCATCCTGGTCTCGAGCAACCCGGCCAACCGGATCTTCTCCGAGGAGTACTTCGGCCCGATTCTGGCGATCTACGTCTACGACGATTCCGGCGATGCCGAGGCTGCCTTCGACGAGATCCTCGACGTGGTCGACCAGGCTGCGCCCTACGGCCTGACCGGCTCCATAATCGCCACCGATCGCGCGGCCGTGAACAAGGCGGCGGACCGGCTGCGCTTCGCGGCGGGCAACTTCTACGTCAACGACAAGCCGACCGGCGCGGTCGTGGGGCAGCAGCCCTTCGGCGGCTCGCGCGCCTCGGGCACCAACGACAAGGCGGGCTCGGTGCTCAACCTGCAGCGCTGGGTGTCACCGCGGGCGATCAAAGAGACGTTCGTGGCGCCCACCTCGATCGGCTACCCGCATCAGGCAAAGGAAAGCTCTGACCGGACGACCGGCTCGGAGCGCTGAGATGGCGTTGCTTCGCGAGCCTCTGCTGGCCGCCGCCCGCTCCACCCGGCTGCGCGGCGTCGCCGAGAAGTCGCGGCTGACCCGTCCGGTGGTGGACCGTTTCGTTGCCGGACCGACCGAGCCGGACGTCCTCAGGGTGACCCGCGCGCTGGTCGAGTCGGGACTGTCGGCGACGCTGGACTTTCTCGGTGAGGACACCACTTCCCGCGATCAGGCAGAGCACACCGTTGCTGCCTACGAGTCGGTGCTCGGCGCGCTGGCCGGTGCGGGCCTGGCCGAGCGGGCCGAGGTGTCGGTCAAGCTTTCGGCGATCGGGCAGTCCTTGCCGGGCGACGGCGAGAAGATCGCACTGGATGGCGCACGGCGGATCTGCGCCGCCGCGGCCGCCGCCGCAACGACGGTGACCATCGACATGGAAGACCACACCACGACGGATTCGACGCTGGGCATCGTGCGCGAGCTACGGGCAGAACACCCGTGGGTCGGCACCGTGTTGCAGGCCTATCTCAAGCGGACCGAGGACGACTGCCGCGAACTGGCGAAGGCCGGCTCGCGGGTACGGCTGTGCAAGGGCGCCTATGCGGAGCCCGAGTCGGTGGCCTTCACCGGCGAGGCGGTGGACGAGTCCTACCTGCGATGCCTGGACGTGCTGCTTGCCGGCGAGGGCTATCCGATGATCGCGACGCATGATCCGGCCATGATCTCGGCCGCACTGCAGGCCGTCCGGCGGCATGGCAGGACGTCGGATTCCTTCGAGTTCCAGATGCTCTTCGGGGTACGGCCGGATGAGCAACGCGCGATAGCGGGGGCGGGTCATCGGATGCGGATCTACGTGCCCTACGGTGACGAGTGGTACGGCTACTTCATGCGGCGTCTCGCCGAGCGCCCGGCGAACCTGGCGTTCTTCCTGCGCTCGCTCAGTTCGAAGAAGTAGCCCCGTTCCCCATTCCAGTCAGGCTCTTTTCGTGGACGGAGCTAACCTTTCGCCTAACTCTGGGCGTATATAAAGGTATGGCGGTTGTCAGCGTGAGTTCGAGTGAGCCTGGATCGGGGTTCCGTGCCCATCTGGCTGCGCTGCGCGCCGTCAGCGATGAGCCAGTCACGCTCGCGGATGCCCAATCGTTCGAAGACTGGGTGGCCGATCACGTCGCCGTCATGTCTGCAGTGGCGATACGTCAGGTCGGCCCTGCGGACGCGGATGACGTGGTTCAAGAGGCCCTGACGCGAGCATGGACACGTAGGCAGACCTACCGGCCTGACGCCGGCTCGGTTCGTGCTTGGCTTGTCGCGATCGTGCTCGATAGAGCACGCCGGCATCGGATGCGATCACTGCGGCCAACGCTGCCCACTCTCGGTGATCACGCCTCGGCCGCCGGTACCGATGTCGACGGTCGGCTTTTGGTCGAGGGCGCGGTACGGCAGTTGCCACGACGACAGCGCGAAGTAATCACGCTCTTCTACCTCGCCGACCTTTCCGTCACGGATATCGGGCATGTGCTGGGCATCAGCGCATCGGCTGTGAAGGTTGCGCTTCACGCCGGCCGGGACACGCTTCGACGTACTTTGGAGTCCAAGAATGACGCCTAATTCAAGGCACGAGACAAGCTCCGGTCAGGTCGAGGCCCGACTGCAGGACTGGGGGCGTCAGGCGCGCGACACCGCGCCCCCGGTGCAGTTGCGGTCATATTCGGGACCGTCGGTTATGCGCATGCGGGGGTGGGGTCCGGCATGGTTGGTGGCCGCTCTGGTTCTCGTTACGGTGAGCGGCGGCGTGTTGTGGGCCCGACAGGGCGGACCGCTCCGCGGTGAGAAGCAGCCGGCTGCACCCACCGCTTCGCAGCCCGTTGCGTCCACTCCGTTGCCGCCGCTGACCTGTCCGTCGACCTTTCCAGAGTTCCCGTCTTACGCGTCCCTGAAGTCTTGGGTGCCCGCCCTTCCCTCAGGCGTCGCGACTGACGGCCAGCTAGTGCCCGCAACGACTCCTGCTTCTGTTGTGCTCTGCGGATTCCGCGGGCGCAAGCCACTGACGCCGGCCAGCACCGTACTAGGTGGCAATCTCGGCGAGATCACCGCTGACCTGTCTGGTCCGACCACGCCGAACTTCGCTCCGCCCACCTGCACGGCTGACCTGCCGGTGCCGGGTGCGGACGGCGGTCATAGCTTCCTGATCGGGCTGAGGTACCCCGCTGGTTACATATGGGTCTCTGAGCCCGCAGGTAAATGCATGGGCTCAACCAACGGCCAGGTATACGCCCAACGCTCGGTTGTGACGTTGGCTCAACAGGCGTACCGGGCGGGCCTGTGGCCGACCGATGCGGCACTTACGAAAGCCTGCGATACATCCACTACCAGCGCCACCCTGCCGATGACTCAATCGCCGGTCAGCGCGACCCTGTGTACTGGGGGTTCAGGGGCGGTGCACGCGTTCCGCTACGACAAAGACATGACCGGCAACGGGTCGTTGACCGCCGAGATCCAGCTTGCCCCGGGCGAGCTCGCTCCTGCTGGTTGTCGGCCAGATCTGGCCCATGACGGAGTGCTCGTCATCTTGCACTACGCAGGCGCGGCCGACGTCGTTGTGGCGGCTACTCGAACGTGCAGCAACGGAGTTGTGGTGAGTCGGCCGCCGACGAAGCTGCTCGGGTACCTCACAGACTTCCTCGCGAATCACTGATATCTAGCTATCACGCCTGTAGACGGTTGGTGCACACATCGAGCAGAACTTTGGCTATGTGCGCGTTTGTAGTGCGGTAGGTACATACATTATCTAGGCTTGCGTCGATCATCTTCACGCCGATCAAACCTGACGGTGGGAGAACGACAGCCCCCGATGGGTTACACATCTCGGGAGGCACGATGAGGTCTCGAAGCTTGTCTTTCCTGCAGCTATCTGCACAACCGTTATGGCCGCGATGTTTGCGCCGAACTCGGGCGCGTCGCCGGCGGCACCCGGACTCACTCCGCCCGCGATCCCGAATACCCAAGCGAGGGGTATGACGATTGCTGCTGAGGGCCCGCAAAAGTACGGTGCGATCTTTGCCGGACTACGCCTTGACCCGGCCAGTCAGCGACTGACGGTCTACGTCACGAGTCACGACAACGCCGCCGAGACCGATATGCGCCAGAACCTACCCGCAGGGTCCGTCGACTTCACGATCGTTCCGCGAAGCCAGGCTCAATTGCTTGGATTTCATGACCGCATCAACGCAGACTGGGTACGCCTGCAGGAGACAGGTCATCTTGTGATCTCCTCCGCTGGACCCGATCCCGCTACGGGTCGGGAGCAGATCGGTGTCGTCGACCTGACAGCCGCCAAGGCGGTGTACCTCGACGCACAACTCGGCGCGGACAACATCGAACTTCAAACCGCCTCCGTCGCCGATCTCCCTCATGCCGTTTCGCTATGCAACGGGACAAC
>JAVEES010000281.1 GCA_030840285.1 Pseudonocardiales bacterium | reverse complement strand
TACACTTTGGATCCAAAGTGAGCCGCGCCCTCCGCAGTGCCGACCCCTACCGCGACGTCGACGTCATCGACGAGCGAGCGCCGCGCGCCAACCAGACCTTCGTGGGCGTCGTGTCGCTGATCGCCGTCGTCAGCGGGCAGTGGTGGCTGCTGACGCTGGTCGCCGCCCAGCTCGCCGTCGGGCTCGCCTTCGGTCGCCGCTATTGCCTGCCCTGCCTTGCGTACTTCGAGCTGATCCAGCCGCGCTTTGGCGAGGGGCGCCTGGAGGATGCGAGACCGCCACGCTTCGCGAACCAGATGGGAGTCGGCGTCCTGAGCGTCGCGACGGTCGCCCACGTCGCCGGGCACCACACCGCGGGCAACGCGCTCGGGCTGCTCGTTGCGGCACTCGCGCTCCTCTCTGCAACGACGGGCTTTTGCACCGGGTGCCGGATCTACAGGATCACGGCACGCGTCCGCGGCCTCGGACACGGGCACTTCACTCGCCTCGATCCCTCCGACCTCGACGCTCCCCTTCGGGACAACACGGTCGTCGAGTTCACGCACCCGCTTTGCGCGGAGTGCCACAGCCTCGAGCGCAGGCTCCGCGACGAGGGCCGCGACGTTGTCACGGTCGATGTGCGCGCGCGGCCTGACCTCGCGCGCAAGTATGGCGTCGGGCTCGTACCGACCGCCGTGACGGTCGACGGGGCGGGCGCTGTGCTCGCCCGGATCGCGTAGCTGCGTCTAGTCCGGCGGCCCCTGCCGGGGAAGCCAGTGCGGGCCGCCCGGCGTCCAGTCCAGATGGGGGTGAAACTGGTTCACGCCCAGCGCCCAGATGTACCAGCCGATGATCGACGCGTAGCCGAAGAAGGCGCTCGTCCGGTACACGGTCAGCATGACCGTCTCGCTCGTCCACCGCTGGAGCCAGCCCCAGAACGGATCCGCGGGAACGATCTCCTGCCGGAAGTACGTGACCGTGAACATCCTCCAGTAGCGCAACAGCCAGATGGCCCAGAAGGCGTCCCACAGGCCGCCCAGCGACGTGTAGTAGGCAACCGCGTCCTTCCGGCGACCGATCTCCCCGCCGTACTCCCACAGGTCGAGGTGCAGGAACCAGTCGGAGATCGGCCAGAACGGCATGATGCCCACCGAATCGAGTGCGTCCGAAAGGTCGTGGGCAACCGCCCCGATGAGATACGACACCGCCCACAGCTTCTTCCGGGTGATGAGCAGGATGACGCCCGCGATCAGCATCCCGTAGAACGGCGTGTGCGTGAAGCCCGCCCCCGGCCAGCCACGATGGAAGCGTACGGGGTCGGACAGCAGTGCCTCGTGCGTCGACCAGCCAAGGCCGTACACCGCCCACTTGGTCAGGATGTCCGGCGAGTAGGAGCCGAACAGGCAGAACACCAGGCTGATCCGCCCGCCCAGCTTGGCGCGGAGGAGGTACGGCTCGAGGTCGTGAGCCGCCCAGCTCATCTGCGCCCGAGCACCTTCGGCGCCAGCCAGCTCGCGGCGAACACCAGCGGGGCCATCTCCCAGAACCCAAGGAAGAAGAACTGCGGTGCCGCGACCCCGAGGATGACGGCAACCGCAAGGACGGTCAGCCAGTAGGCGATGTGGCGGACGCGGTCACGGCTCGGCCTCACGGCCGGAGCCTACCCAGCGATCCCGCCCACCGCCGGTCTATCGACGCCTGTCCGCGTGGGCAGACCCTTCCTCGGGGATTCGCGGTGAGCCCGGAATCGGCCGACTACAGTTCGCGCGTGCCCGCCGAGTACCCCACCGTCCTCGATCTTGTCGGCAACACGCCGGTCGTTCGTCTGCAGCGCGTCACAGCCGGTATCGATGCCACGGTTCTGGCGAAGCTCGAGTACCTGAACCCGGGGGGCTCGGTGAAGGACCGGATCGGCCTGCGCATGATCGAAGCAGCGGAGCGGGAGGGAAAGCTCCGGCCAGGTGGGACCATCGTCGAGCCCACCTCAGGCAACACCGGCGTCGGACTCGCGATCGCCGCCGCGATCAAGGGCTACCGCTGCATCTTCGTCATGCCGGACAAGATGAGCCCGGAGAAGATCTCGCTGTTGCGGGCATACGGAGCCGAGGTGGTGATCTGCCCGACGGCCGTCGAGCCGGAGTCGCCCGAGAGCTACTACTCGGTGTCCGACCGTCTCGCCGAGGAGATCCCCGGCGGGTTCAAGCCCGACCAGTACTCCAACATGGCAAACCCGCAGGCGCACTACGAGACAACAGGGCCGGAGATCTGGGAGCAGACCGGCGGGAACCTCGATGCGGTCGTCATCACGCTCGGCACCGGGGGCACCGTCAGCGGTACCGCCCGGTACCTGAAGGAGCAGAACCCCGACATCCTCATCGTCGGCGCCGACCCCGAGGGGTCGATCTACTCCCAGCCGGACAACATCCACCCCTACCTGGTCGAAGGCATCGGCGAGGACTTTTACCCGACGACGTCGGCCAGCGATCCCGCCGGGTTTGACCGGACCACTGGGATTTGCGAGATCGAGTAACGCTGCATCAGCTCGATCGCCTCGCCCACCTTGTGACTGGCCCCGATCACGACAAGCTCCGGGAAGTCGGCATGCTCTCCGCGCGCATGGAGCAGCACCTGATCGACCGTCGGCGGCGCCGCAGTGCGCTCCAAAAAGCCGTGCTCGAGCATGTAGTTGTCGTCGTAGAACTTGCTCAGGTACGCGCGGCCGCCGTCGGGTATCAGGGTCAGGAC
>JAVEES010000270.1 GCA_030840285.1 Pseudonocardiales bacterium | reverse complement strand
CGCCCCCGGACAGTCGCAGCACCTGACCGTCGACGTAGGCCGATCGGCTCGACAGGAAGAACCGCAAGGCGCCCTCGGCAGCGGGCAGCCCTGCCCCGTCCTCGAACAAAAGCAGGTTCGCAGTGGCCCCGCGTCGCAGTTCCTTGGCCAGCGAACGGACGATCCCGTCGATCGCCTGGCGGGTCGCGTCCACCAGCGGGTCGAGGCCGTCCGGCGCGGCGCCGAGCACCACGACCCGGCCGGACGTTCCCAGCCGGCGCAGAACCGCCGCGAAGAAGTCCCTGAGAACGGCGAGATCGGCGATGCGCGCTGCCGCCCTCGCGTCGAAGACCAGCCCGGCCCACCGCTGGTCCTCGGGTGGCTGGGTGCTCGTCAGCATCCCGGCTGCCGAGAGCTGCCCGGTCAGTTCGTGCCTGCCGGGTTCATCCAGTCCGCCGACCAGAACCGGCCCCGCGGCCGGCGGATCGCCGGGTGAGTATCGGCGCAGAACCGCGGGGCGGGGCAGTCCGAGTCGGCTCGCGACGTTCTCGCCGAACGGCGAGTTGACCAGAGCCAGGTAGCGGTCAGCCATCCAGGGAAACCCCTTCCACAGTGCGCACGGGCGATGGGCGTGCTGTCATGCCTCGAGGATCGCGACGACGCCCTGGCCACCCGCGGCGCAGATCGAGATGAGGCCGCGGCCGGAACCCTTCTCGTGAAGCAATTTCGCCAGGGTCGCAACGATCCGGGCGCCGGTCGCCGCGAACGGGTGGCCAGCAGCCAGCGAGGACCCGGTGACGTTGAGCTTCGAGCGGTCGATCGAGCCGAACGGCCCGTCCAGGCCCAGGCGTTCGTGGCAGAACTCGGGATCCTGCCACGCTGCCATCGTCGCAAGAACCGTGGCCGCGAAGGCTTCGTGGATCTCGATGAAGTCGAAGTCGGCCAGGGTCAGCTTGTTGCGCTGGAGCAGCCGCGGCACCGCGTAGACCGGGGCCATCAACAGTCCCTCGGCCTTGCGATCACCGTGCACATAGTCGACGGCCGCGGTCTCGGCATCGACGAGGTGCGCCAGCACCGGCAACTGGTGTGCAGCGGCCCACTCGTCGCTTGCGAGCAGCACCGCGGAGGCGCCGTCGGTCAGGGGCGTCGAATTGCCCGCCGTCATCGTGGGATTCTCGCCGCTGGTGCCGAATACCGGTCGAAGCTTGGCGAGCTTCTCGACGCTGGTGTCCGGCCTCAGGTTCTGGTCGCGGGACAGCCCCAAGAAGGGCGTCACCAGATCGTCCAGGAAGCCCCGCTCATAGGCCGCGGCGAGGTTGCGGTGGCTGGCCGCGGCCAGTTCATCCTGATCCTCACGGGTGATTGCCCACTCCGCGGTCGTAATCGCCTGGTGCTCGCCCATCGACAGACCCGTCCGGGCCTCGGAGTTGGACGGCGGGATGGGCAGCAGATGACCCGGGCGGATCGCGGCAAGTGCCTTCACCCTGCCCAGCACGTCCTTGGCGCGGTTGGCATTGAGCAGCGCGCTGCGCAGGCCCTCGCTGACCGCTATCGGTGCGTCGGAGACCGTGTCCACACCGCCGGCGATGCCTGACTCGATCTGTCCGAGAGCGATCTTGTTGGCTACCAGGATGGTGGTTTCCAGGCCGGTGCCGCAGGCCTGCTGGACGTCATAGGCGGGGGTGCGAGGTGACAGGCGCGAACCCAGCACGGACTCCCGCGTCAGGTTGAAGTCCTGTGAATGCTTGAGGACCGCGCCCGCCGCGACCTCACCGAGCTGCTCGTCCTGCAGGCCGAAGCGGGCCACCAGCCCGTCGAGGGCAGCGGTGAGCATGTCCTGGTTCGAGGCGCGGGCATAGGGACCATTGGCGCGGGCGAAGGGTATCCGGTTTCCGCCGACGATGGCGGCGCGGTGAGTGCTCATGAGATTGGTCCTCCGACGGTTGCGTGAGACCCACGGTATCGGGTAACTCGACGGGGCGCATATCGATGTGTCGTGAGCAACTCTGCCACCTACCGCACCGCTGAGAGACGCAAACGAGGGCCGCACCTACGGTTACCGGTGCGGCCCTCGTCAGCGATCAGCGACGACTACCAATAATGGCGTCGACCACCGATCTCACGGCCCATGGCGCCGAGAACCCAGAGCACGACTCCTACGATGATCAGGATTATCCCGATCGTGTAAAGGATCGCAATCTTGGCCACGATGCCAACGATCAGCAGGATGAGACCGAGAATGATCACGAAACTTCTCCTTTCGGTTAGCGGACGGAATCAGTAACGCGCGTCAGGATCGACCGGCTCGACATAAGTCGTGCGATCTGCTCTGTGCACGATGTCGGTCCGTCGCCGGGCGGTCAGCATGATCAAAGAGATCAACAGACCTGCGACGCCGACGATGATCAGAACCACGCCGACGGTCTGCAGGTCAATGCCATTGACCTGCTTGGTGACGGCGAACTTCAAGATCGCGCCGATGGCGATGATG
Source organism: Pseudonocardiales bacterium (assembly GCA_030840285.1). Taxonomy (GTDB): domain Bacteria; phylum Actinomycetota; class Actinomycetes; order Mycobacteriales; family Jatrophihabitantaceae; genus Jatrophihabitans_A. The sequence continues at coordinate 1,454 of JAVEES010000270.1, read as the reverse complement.
ATGAGGCTCACGCCTACCTTCATGCTTCCTCCTCACTTGGCTCGCGGGTAACTGAGGTACTGCATTCCCTTGGTTGGCAAGGGAAATCTGGGGACGGACCGCCGGGCTCGAGCGCGCACGGCCACGGTCGGCGGGTCTGCGGAACAGGGCGGATGCACCGAGCGGGATCGACCGCGCAACGTTGCTTGCGGCGACCGCGTACCCCGGCGCGGCCGAGCTGCTCGCTCGGGTGTTCGGCGAGGTCTCGTTCGGGAATTCGGGGCATCTCGGGGGTGAAAGACAGGCGTGGCCAATGACACCTCCGCGGCCCCTAGACAAGGGACCCTGGGTTGCCTGGCAGCTGCTTTGCCGTCGCAACGAACACGCAAGATCAATTTGAAGTATGCACCAGTGCGGCCAATTTAGGTACTTGGCCATTGCTTCCGTGTCGGATTTGAAAAGATGCTACGACTGAGTAAGTTGGGAATGCGGCTCAAGGTGCAGCCGGCATTGCGTATGTCGCTCTACAGACCGAATACGCCGTCCCCGGATCGAGGCCCGGCATGACGATCCCGCCGATTCAGCCCTCACCGACGGTGCCTCCGATTACGCCTGAGCCCTACGTTCCGTTCCCGGAGCCGACGCCCGAACCGCCACCCAATCCGCCGGCGCCGATCCCGCCATCGCCGACGCCCCCGTCCCCTACTCCGCCGTCGCCGACGCCGCCGACACCCCCTTCACCCACGCCGCCGTCGCCGACGCCCCCGTCGCCGACGCCAGGCCCCACCGAGCCTGCGCCGCCGCGGCCAGATCCGGCGCCCGACCCAGGCCCGGGTTCGCCGCCGGTTGAGCCGCAACCTGGCCTGGCTGGTGTCGCTGGCCTGACCGCCGGCCAGCCGGGCGCCCCCGGCCGCAGCTGACGGGTGTTGAGCTGCTCGTGCGGATGAGAGGTCGTCTTTGAGGCTGCGCACCGTAACGCCGAGCGAGCGGGGATGGCGACGGCGGCGTTCGGGAGCGGGTTTCGTCTACCTGGACGCGTTCGGGCAACGACTGCCGAGCGAGGAAGTCGCGCGCATCAGATCGCTGGCCATCCCGCCGGCCTGGCAGGACGTATGGATTTGCGCCTACCCGAACGGTCATATCCAAGCCGTCGGCACGGACGCGCGGGGCCGCCGGCAGTATCTCTATCACCCCGAATGGCGGATCAAGCGCGACAGGGCCAAGCACGACCGGGTGCTGGCGGTAGCTCAACGGCTGCCGGCGGCTCGCTTGCAGGTGGCGGAGTCCCTTGCGCTGCAAGGCATGCCGATCGATCGCGCGCTCGCGACGGCGTTCCGGCTGCTCGATCTGGGCTACTTCAGAATCGGCAGTGACACCTACACGAGCGAGAACGGCTCCTACGGCCTGACCACGCTCGAGCGGCGGCACGTCACGCGCGTCCGGGGACGGCTGCTGTTCGAGTTCGTCGCGAAATC
>JAVEES010000227.1 GCA_030840285.1 Pseudonocardiales bacterium | reverse complement strand
TATCTCGGCGACACCGTCGCCCGGATCGCCACCGAGAAGGCGGGAATCATCAAGCCCGGCGCCGTGGCGGTGCTCGCCGCCCAGCCGGTCGAGGCGGCCGAGCACTTGCTGCGCCGGGCCGGCGACGTCGAGGCAACGGTCGCGCGCGAGGGGCTCGAGTTCGGCGTGATCGAGCGGCGGATCGCCGTGGGCGGGCAGTTCCTGACCCTGCAGGGCCTGGCCGGCGTGTACGACGAGATCTTCCTGCCGCTGCACGGCGCCTACCAGGCACAGAACGCGGCCTGTGCCCTGGCAGCCGTCGAGGCCTTCTTCGGCACCGGCACCAGCGCACGGCAACTGGACATCGACGTGGTGAGGGCGGCGTTCGCGGCAGTGCGGGCACCCGGGCGCCTGGAGGCGGTTCGCTCGGCCCCGACGGTGCTGGTCGATGCCAGCCACAACCCGGCCGGCATGCTTGCCACGGTGGCCGCGCTGAACGAGGGCTTTAGTTTCCGTCAGCTGATCGGCGTCATCGCGATGCTGGCCGGCAAGGACGCGCGGGGTGCCTTGGAGGTTCTCGAACCGGCCCTGGACCAGGTCGTCGTCACGCAGAACTCGTCACCGCGCGCGCTGGATGTCGATGACCTTGCAGCCGTGGCGGTAGACGTCTTCGGCGCCGACCGGGTGACGGTCGAGACCAGGCTGGACGACGCGATCGAAACCGCTGTCGCGCTGGCCGAAGAGAACGCCGACGGGGTGCTTTCGGGAGCCGGCGTGCTGGTGACCGGCTCAGTCGTCACAGCCGGTGAGGCCCGCATGCTGCTGATGGGTTCGCGGGCGTGATGACGGAGGAACCGACCGCGGAGGACTCCGATACCCCGGCGGCCAACGCCTCCGATGCCGATTACTCCGATGCTGATTACGCCGAGGTCGAGGCACGCCGGCAGCGAGCGAACCGGGCGACCCGCGGTGCGCTGGCGGCCATCCTCTGTCTGGAGGCTTTCGTCGTCCTGTTGATCCCGAGGACGATCGCGCAGACCTCCGAAGGCCTGGACGGCGTCAAGACCACGATGCTCGTGGTGCTCGCGGTCGTCTTGGTGATGACCGGATTCCTGTTGCGTCGCCGCTGGGGAATCGCTCTGGGATCTGTGCTGCAGGTCGGACTGGCCGCGACCGTTGTGCTCGTTCCACTGCTCGCCGTAGTGGTAGTCATGTTCCTCGGGCTGTGGCTATACCTGCTGCGGACCCGTCATCAGCTGGTGGGCACCCCCTCCGGATGGCGAATGCTGGTCTCCTGAACCGCCGGATAGTCTGAGCCCGTGACTGAAGCAACCGTCGAACGGACCCTCGTACTCGTCAAGCCCGATGCCGTTACCCGCAACCTGATCGGCGAGGTGCTCGGCCGGATCGAGCGCAAGGGCTACCGGCTCGTCGCCCTGCAGCACCGGGTGGCCGACGAGCAGTTGCTCGCTCAGCACTACGCCGAACATGTGGGCAAGCCGTTCTACCAGCCGCTGGTGGACTTCATGTCGTCCGGACCGGTCGTTGCCGTTGTCGCGGAAGGGCACCGGGTCATCGAGGGCTTTCGTGCGTTGGCCGGTGCCACTGACCCAACCGCGGCACTTCCGGGCACGATCCGCGGCGACTTCGGCCGTGACTGGGGCCTGAAGGTTCAGCAGAATCTGGTGCACGGATCGGACTCGGCGGAATCGGCCGCACGCGAAATCGCCTTGTGGTTCGGGCCTATTTGATCTTGCCGGGGTCCTTCATGGGGCAGCGCGAGCTGAATTCGTCCTGTGATACCTGGCTATCGCGGCGAGTCGCGACGAACTATTCCTGACAACGGCCATACGATCATCTCGTCATTCACACCAGTAACACGGGTTCCACCGGATTCATTGTGACGAGGTAGCTGTGGCCTTCACGCCGATGTCGCTGTTGGGCAGCGACTTGCTCGGTGGTGACCTCGCCGTCGACCTCGGAACCGCGAATACCCTTGTCTACGCGCGTGGTCGCGGCATCATGCTCAACGAACCATCGGTGGTAGCGGTCGATACGACGACGAAGTCGGTCGTCGCGGTGGGTGCCGAGGCCAAGCGGATGATCGGTCGCACGCCCGGGCACATCAAGGCCGTTCGACCGCTGCAGGACGGCGTGATCGCTGACTACGACAGCACCGCGGAGATGCTGCGCTACTTCGTCCGCAAGGTGGTGGGCCGTCGCGCTTTCGCCGGTCCCCGCGTGGTGATCTGCGTTCCCAGCGGCATCACTTCGGTGGAGCAACGCGCGGTCAGCGAGTCGGTGTACGCCGCGGGAGCCAGGCGGGTACACATCATCTCCGAGCCGATGGCTGCCGCGATCGGCGCCGGTCTGCCGGTCAGCCAGGCTTCGGGATCGATGGTTGTCGATATCGGCGGCGGTACCACCGAGGTGGCAGTGATCGCGCTCGCCGGGATCGTGGCGAGCACCAGCCTGCGGGTGGCCGGTGATGCCCTGGACCGGGCGATCGTCGACCACATCCGGACCGACTTCTCGATGCTGATCGGCGAGCGCACGGCCGAGGAGCTCAAGATCTCGATAGGTTCCGCGTTTCCGATCGCGGGACCCGTGCGGGCCGAGATCCGGGGCCGCGACATCGCCTCGGGGCTGCCCCGCAACGTGGCGGTGTCCTCTGAGGAACTGCGCCACGCGATGAACCCGCCGATCAACCGGATCGTGGCCGCGGTTCGCTCGACGCTCGACCGCTGCCCGCCTGAACTGGCGGGTGACCTGGTGACCCGCGGCATCGTGCTGACTGGCGGTGGCGCACTGCTGCGCGGCCTGGACGCCCGCCTGCAGCACGAGATCGGCATCCCGGTGCTGGTCGCCGAACGACCCCTGGATTCGGTCGTGCTCGGCACGGCGACTGTCGTCGAGCAGTTCGAGTCACTGCACAAGGTGGTCGTCGACGGGCACCGGCGCTAACCGGCAGCGGGGATTCTCTGATGCGCAGGCTCACTCGCCGCCAGCAGCTAGCTGCTGTGGCACTGACCGTCGTGGCCCTGCTCTTCGTGAGCCTGGACTTCGCGGGTGGATCGCTGTCCAACGCCAGGGGCGGTGTGACCGGCGCGCTCGGCTCGCTCTACCGAGGCACCGATGCCGTGTTCGGTCCTGCCCGCCGCTTCGTCCAGGGCATCCCCGACGTGGCAGGTAACCGCCGGGAGATCGCCCGGTTGCAGCAGCAGAATCAGCAATTGCGACAGCAGGTCCGAGACCAGGCGACAGACGCCGCGACCGGCAGGCAACTGGACAGGCTGCAACTGCAGGCGAGCGCGGCCGGCTGGACCGTCTTGCCGGCCCGAGTGATCGCGACCGGGCCTGGAGCGGGCTTTCAGTGGACGGTCACCGTCGACGTCGGGTCTCGCGACAAGGTGGTGGCCGGCCAGACGGTAACTGACGGGCATGGCCTGGTCGGTCGGGTGGTTGCTGTGTACGCGAGCTCCTCGACGGTGTTGCTGGCAGCTGATCCGACGTTCGGCGTCGGTGCCCGCGACACCCGTTCGGGGCAGTTGATGCTGGCCAAGGGCGCCGGCTCGGCCGGGTTGACCGGCGCGCCACTGGACGAGAGCGCCGTGCTGAAGGTGGGGGATCGGCTCGTGACGGGACCGGCCGGTGAGACCACCTTCGTCAGCGGCATCGACGTCGGCACCGTCTACTCGGTCACCAGATCCGCGGACGGGACCGTGCGGGTGAGCATCCGACCGGCTGCCGGTCAGACCGGGCTGGATCTTCTCGGAATCGTCACGGTGCACAGCCGGACGGCTCCGCGACCGACGATCGGCCCCAACCAATGAGGGCCATGACGAGCGCGAGCCGGGCCGCGGCAGCGGCGGCCTCGATCCTGACCAGCCTGCTCGTACAGGCGAGTCTGATAGGTCCGTTGACTTTTCCTGTTCCGGTCTCGCTGCCGGCGCTGTTGGTGATCGTCGTGGCGATCTACGCCGGACCGGGCACCGGCTTGGCGATGGGTTTCGTCAGCGGGCTGCTGGCTGATCTGGGCTCTGACCACCCGGCGGGTGTGCAGGCGCTGTGCTGGATGGGGGCAGGTCTGCTGGCAGGCATCATGGGTGGCCTGGCCACCGAGCGGGGCTACCGGGCCCGTGGCGTGGCGGTGCTGGCGGCGGGCATCGGAGCGGTCACAGCGTGGTCGGTCGGGCTGTTTCTCGCGGTGCTCGGGTCGCACGCCGCCACCATCGGCCTTGCCTTCCGCAGCGTCATCCCGGTGGGCCTGACGGATGCCTTGCTCGCGCTCGCGCTGGTGCCGGTCGTCCGGGCGGTTCTGCAGGCGCAAGGGGTGCGAGCGCCACGCCCACGCGGCGAGTTGGTGATCAGGTCCTATGCGAGCGACTAGGCGCCCAGGTCGGCCTTTGGGGGGACCAGCTCGTAGAACCGGCGGCTACCGTGCGAGTGCGCAGCGGGCGCGAATCGCCGTGCTGCGGTTGCTGATCGGATCCCTCATGCTGACGCTGCTGGCGCGGCTGGCGTGGGTGCAGGTGCTCGACCAGAACAAGCCTCAGCAGTCGGCCGGCCTTACGCATCTGGGCGACATCACCGTTCCGGCGCCGCGTGGTGAGATCGTTGATTCGCGTGGCCGCGTGCTGGTCGGCAACAAGGTCACCCACGTGCTGACCGTCGATCGATCGACGTTGCAGCAGCAGCCCGACCAGGGGGCCGTGGTGCTGGCCCGGCTCGCGAGCCTGCTCAGGACCTCGGCCACCGATCTTGCCCATCGGATAACGCCGTGCGGTGTGAAGGTCCCGGCACCCTGCTGGACCGGCCAGCCCTACCAGCCCGTCCCGGTGGCTACCGACATCGATAACTCGGTGATGCTGGCGGTGTCTGAACATGCCGAACGGTTCCCCGGCGTGGCGGTAACAAGCCAGACGGTGCTGGCCTACCCGGGTGGCACCCTTGCCGCGCACGTGCTCGGTTACACCGGCGCGGTCAGCAGCGATGACCAGAAGAAGAACAAGTCCCTCGACGACGCCGACACGATCGGCCGAAGCGGGCTGGAGCAGTCCTATGACTCTGTCCTTCGCGGCGTCGACGGCACCACGTCGGTCCCGCTGGATGCCCGTGGCGATCCGGCCGGCCCGTTCAGCCAGACCGTCGCACCGCAACAGGGTTCGACGTTGGTGACGAGCATCGATGCCGATGTGCAGGCGCTGGCCGAGAAGTCCCTTGCCGAGCAGATCAGCACGTCGCGCGGCGCTGGCAAACCGGCCACCTCTGGCGCGGTCGTGGTGATGGACCCGCACACCGGACGGGTCCTGGCGGCGGCCAGCTACCCGACCTACGATCCGAGCGCGTTCGTAGGGGGAATCTCGGTCGCCGATTACCAGAAATTGATCGATCCGGCCGCGAATGCTCCCTTGGTCAGCAGGGCGATCGCCGGTCAGTACGCGCCCGGTTCGACCTTCAAGCTGGTCAGCCTGTCCGACAATCTCAGCAACGGCACGATGTCGGTCGATGGGACCTACCCGTGTCCCGGCTCGCTCAACGTCGACGGGCGGGTGAAAACCAACTTCGACTCAGAATCCTTCGGCGGATCCATCACCCCCGCCTTCGCGCTTCAGGTCTCCTGCGACACGTTCTTCTACGCCCCGGCGGTGAGCGAGTACTACGCCGACCAGAGCCGAATCCAGGCGAACCAAAAGCCACTCGAGCAACTGCAGGCGATGGCTCGGGCATTCGGCGTCGGCTCCTCGCCCCAGGTCGATCTGCCGGCCGACGAGCAGGCGTCCGGCTCGCTGGCCGATCGGCAGAGCCGGCTGGACCGGTGGAACGCCAACAAGGCTCAGTACTGCGCGGACGCCAAGCGTGGCTATCCGGATGAGAAGGATGCCGCGACGCGCGCCTATCTCACCCAGTTGGCCTCTGAGAACTGCACCGACGGGTGGCGTTACCGCGCAGGTGACAACGCGGACCTGGCAATCGGGCAGGGCGAGACGACCGTGTCACCGCTCCAATTGGCTACGGCGTACTCGGCGATGGTCAACGGCGGCACGCTGTTCGCTCCCACCTTCGGCTGGGGCGTCGTGGATGGCTCGGGCAAGGTGGTCAAGACCGTCAGCCCGAAGGTCATCCGGACGCTGCCGGTCAGCAAGAAGTACCTGGAGTTCTTCGGTGACTCGCTGCACTTTCAGGACAGCCACTCGGTGTCCGGCGCGCTCGCATTCGACGGATCGCCGATCAAGTTGCTGATCGGTGGCAAGACCGGAACCGCCGAGGTCTACGGCAAGCAGGACACCTCGTGGTTCGCCTCCTGGGGACCCGTTCAGCCGGGTGCTGCCGTCGGCACCGCGAAGTTCGTAGTGGTGGGCATGGTCGAGCAGGCCGGCCTGGGCTCGTCCGCCGCAGCGCCCATGGTGCGCAAGGTCTATGAGGGCCTGCTCGGTGCTGCCGGCAAGCCCATGTTGCCCGGATCCAGGCCGGCCACCACGTTGCCCAGGATCGCGCCGCAGCATCTCCAGGGACCCAGCACGCCCAAGGCATCGACCACCGCATCGGTCACTGCATCGGCCAGCGCGTCGCCGAGCCCCGGCCGGGGGCCTTCCACGCCGAGCCAATCCGGTACGCCCGACGCCGTGCCGACCGCTTCCACGTCCGGACGCCGCCGATGAGCACGCTTGCGCCCGCGCGCTACCCGACACTGCGACGGGTGGCCGATCCCCGCAGGATGCGCTCCTATGACGTCGTGTTGCTGGCTGCTGTCGGCTTGCTGTGCCTCATCGGTGCGCTACTCGTGTGGTCCGCGACCCGCAGCCAGTTGGCTGCCAGCGGTGGCAATCCGCAGACGTATCTGGCCAAGCATGTCCTGAACACCGGCCTGGGGGCCGTGTTGCTGTTCCTGGCGGCGCGGGTCGATGCGCGGCTGCTACGGCTGATCGGGCCGGTCCTCTATCTCGCCAGTGTCATCGGGCTGCTGGCGGTATTCGTCATCGGCTCGACGATCAACGGGGCGCACGCGTGGATCGTGATCGGTGGCGGCTTCGAGATCCAGCCGGCCGAATTCGCCAAGCTGGGGCTTATCGCCGCTATCGCGGTGCTGTTCGGTCAGCGCTCGGCGAACCGTCCGGCGGGTAGCCCGCCCGCCGCGCGCGAGCTGCTGATCGCGCTGCTCTTGGCCATGGTGCCGCTGGGGTTGATCATGCTGCAGCCCGACCTCGGTTCGGCACTGGTCGTGTCGGCTGCCACCTTCGGCGTGCTCATCAGTGCCGGCGTGCGAGCCCGTTGGCTGATCGGGCTGCTGCTTCTAGCCGCGCTGGCGGCTGTGCTCGCGGTCAAGGCGGGCGTGCTGGCCGAGTATCAACTGGCTCGCTTCGCCGCGTTCACCAACCCGAACCGCGATCCGCAGGGGGTCGCGTACAACATCAATCAGGCCCACATCGCGATCGCCCATGGTGGGTGGTTCGGCCAGGGCCTGTTTCACGGGGCCCAGACCAGGGGTGCCTTCGTTCCGGAGCAGCAGACGGATTTCGTCTACTCGGTGGCGGGGGAGGAGCTGGGTTTCGTCGGCTCCGCGGCGATTATCGGGCTGTTCGCGGTGATCCTCTGGCGGGGGCTGCGGATCGCGATGGCAACCACCGACACGTCGCGCTATGTGGCGGCCGGCATCGTCTGCTGGATCGGCTTCCAGACCTTTCAGAACATCGGGATGAACCTTGGCCTGACGCCGGTTACCGGCTTGCCGCTGCCGTTCGTGTCCTATGGCGGCTCGTCGATGTTCGCGCAGGGCCTGGCGATCGGGTTGCTCCAGGCGATACACCGACGCTCGTTCTCCGCACAATAGGCGTCGACGCGCCACATGGACGCGTGTCGACGCCAATTTTGATGAAACTTCGCGGATGCGGGCAGGCGGCGCCATCGCACGTAGCATGGTGAGCCGTGAACACCGCCAACGCCGATTCCCTTTTCGAGCGCCTGGAGCCGCTGCTGATGCGGGTCAGCAAGCCGATCCAGTACGTGGGCGGCGAACTCAATGCCCGCCTGAAGGATTGGGACTCGGCGTCAGTCCGCTGGGCCCTGATGTATCCCGACGCCTACGAGGTCGGACTGCCCAACCAGGGCATCCAGATCCTGTACGAGGTCATCAACGAGCGCGCCGACGCGCTGGCCGAGCGCACTTATGCGGTGTGGCCCGACCTTGAGAAGCTGTTGCGGGAGAACGATGTCCCGCAGTTCACGGTGGATTCCCACCGTCCGGTCGGCGCCTTCGATGTTCTGGGGATCTCCTTCTCCACCGAACTGGGCTACACGAATATGCTCACCGCGCTGGACCTTGCGGGTATCCCACTGCATGCCGCAGACCGCGACGATTCCCATCCGATCGTGCTCGCCGGGGGGCACGCGGCCTTCAACCCCGAGCCGATCGCGGACTTCATCGACGCTGCGGTGCTCGGTGACGGCGAGCAGGTCGTCGGCGCGATCACCGATGTGCTGGCGGCGCACAAGGCCGAGGGTTCGCCCGGTGGCCGCGAGGAGCTGCTGACCCGCCTCGCCGAGACCGGCGGGGTCTACATACCGCGCTTCTATGACGTCAGCTATCGCCCAGACGGTCAGATCGTCTCGGTGGTACCGAACCGGGACCGCGTCCCGGCGCGGGTCAGCAAGCACACGGTGATGGACCTCGATGAGTGGCCCTATCCCAAGACCCCGCTCGTCCCGATGGCCGAGTCGGTGCACGAGCGGATGTCGGTGGAGATCTTCCGCGGCTGCACCCGGGGCTGCCGCTTCTGCCAAGCCGGCATGATCACCCGTCCGGTGCGCGAGCGCTCCATCGAGGGCATCGGCAAGATGGTCGAGGCCGGCCTGGCGGCTACCGGATTCGAAGAGGTCGGCCTGCTTTCGCTGTCCAGCGCGGACCATTCCGAGATCGCGCCGCTGTCCAAGCAGCTGGCTGACCGCTACGAGGAATCCCGGGTGTCGCTGTCGCTGCCCTCCACCCGCGTCGATGCGTTCAACATCGATCTTGCCAACGAGTTCTCGAGAAACGGCCGCCGATCCGGTCTGACCTTCGCGCCCGAAGGCGGCTCGGAGCGACTGCGGCGGGTGATCAACAAGATGGTCAGCCACGAGGACCTGATCAACACCGTCACGGCCGCCTACTCCCAGGGCTGGCGGCAGGTGAAGCTGTACTTCATGTGCGGCCTGCCCACCGAGACCGATGAGGACGTCCTGGAGATCGCGACGATGGCTCAGGACGTCATCCGAGCCGGCCGGACGGCCACCGGTTCGCGCGACATCCGAGCCACGGTGTCGATCGGTGGGTTCGTGCCGAAGCCTCATACGCCCTTCCAGTGGGCCGCCCAGGCATCGCCGGAGGTGGTCGATTCTCGGCTTCGCAAGCTTCGGGCCGCGATCAATGCCGACCGATCGCTCGGTCGCAATATCGGAATGCGCTATCACGACGGAGAGCCGTCGCTGATTGAGGGACTGCTGTCGCGTGGCGACCGCCGGGTAGGAGCGGTCATCGAGCAGGTGTGGCGCGACGGCGGCCGCTTCGACGGCTGGAGCGAGCATTTCTCGTTCGCGCGGTGGATAACCGCGGCAGAAGCGGTCTTTGCCGGGCAGTCGGTCGACGTGCATTTCTTCACGACCCGCGAGCGCGATGCCGACGAGGTGCTGCCCTGGGATCATCTGGATTCCGGCTTGGACAAGCAGTGGCTGTGGGACGACTGGCAGGACGCCCTGACCGGCTATGAGCAGGACGACTGCCGCTGGACCCCGTGCTTCGACTGCGGGGTATGCCCCACCATGGGCACCGACATCCAGGTCGGCCCAACCGGCAAGACCCTGCTGCCCCTGGCCACCAAGCGCTAAGCCGCCCCAACCAGCAAGACCCAGCTAGCCCCTGCCCCGATTTCCCAAGATCAACTCGCGTCTGGTGTCGCCATGACAGCAGCAAACGTGTGTTGATCACCGGGTTTGGGGCGGATATCACCCGGTTTGGGGGGCGGCGGCATACCCCGGTGGCGGGGCGGCTGAGGCTGCGACAATGGGTAGGTGAGCCGCCGACAGCCTGAAGGACCGCCGCCCGCCCCGGTCGTCCAGCGAATCCGGATCCGCTACGCCAAGCGCGGACGCCTGCGCTTCTCATCGCATCGCGATTTCGCGCGGGCCTTCGAACGAGCCCTACGTCGAGCCGAGATTCCGATGGCTTACTCGGCCGGCTTCCACCCCCACCCCAAGATCAGCTATGTCGGAGCGGCACCAACCGGCGTGGGCTCGGAGGCCGAGTATCTCGAGATCGCGCTGGCGGACGAGCGAGATCCCGAGGACGTCCGCGCGGCGATCGATGCCGTGCTGCCGGACGGCTTGGACATCGTCGCCGCCGTGGACGCCGGGCAGTGCGGCGCGGGATCACTTCCCGAGCGCATCAACGCCTCGCTGTGGCGGCTGGAATTCACCGAGGCAGCGGGGCTGGCCGAGTCGGTGGCTGCCTTGATGGCCGAGGACTCGGTACTCGTCGACCGGCTGACCAAGGACGGGACCCGCAGTCTCGACGCGCGGGCTCCCATCGTGGCCGCCACGGTGACCGCCGGACACGGCGCGGCGGGTGGTGGCGAGGCCGCCGACCAAACTCGTGCGATACTCGAATTGGTTGTACGGCAGGTGACCCCGACTGTGCGACCCGACGATGTGCTCACAGCGCTGCAGTCCGTCGCAGGTTTCGCCCCGTCTCAGGCTCCTCGAGCCACTCGGCTGGCGCAGGGACCTATCGACGACGCCGGTTCAGTGGGCGATCCGTTGAGTCCCACCGTGGTTACCAGGCTTTCGCAGGACCAGACGCCCATCGGCACCCGCTGACAGGCGAGACAGACTTTGCAGGGCGCCCGCGGGCGCGTTGTGAGAAAACGCCGCTGTGCGGCAGCAGACCGAGGATCGACCCGGTGAGCTGCCCCGGCGGTCAGACAGGAGCAGCACGAGTTCATGCTCGATAACGAACCAGGCCAGAATGCCGGCGACAACGCCTCAGAAGCGGGCGCCACACCCCCCAAGAAGGCGGCCCGCAAGGCTCCGGCCAAGCGAGCCCCTCGCAAAGCGGCAGCCAAAGCCGTGGCGCCACCTGCGCTGAGCGAGCCCACCGCCGGTGAGGCGACAGCCGGCGCGCCGGACCTGCCGCCGGCGTCCACCGCGGCGAAGAAGCCAGCGCGCCCGCGCAAGGCCGCAGCCAAGAAGACCGCATCCCAGCCCGCCGTCGAATCCGGTTCGGCCGACGCGCCCTCGTCCGGAACGGCCGGGGCAGAATCGCCGGCCGCCGCCGGACAGGCTGACGCGCTGCCGAGCAGCGAAGCACCGTCGTCGGCACAAGCAACCGCGCCCGCGAAAAAGGCGACTCGTCGCCGGACGACCAAGGCCAGCGCTTCCAAGGCTGACCTGCCGGCCGCCGACGAGTCCGCGACCGTGCCCGGCGATCAGCCCACCCGCGAGGCGGCCGAGAGTGCCTCCGTCGCGATGCCGGCTCTGGCCCCCGCAGCGGTCCTGTTCCAGCCGCCTTCCGAGGCGGCGCCGAGCAGTCGACGCCGACCGGCCAAGGCCAAGCAAGCTGCGGTTAAGCAGGATGATCCCGACGAATCGGCCGCCGAATCGCCCGCTGTGGAAGAAGCGCCGCCGACCAAGGCCAAGCGCCGCCAGAGCACGCGGGGCAAAGCGGCGGACGAGCCGGTGCTGCCGGTTGCCGACGAGCAGCCGCTACCGGCCGATGACACAGCCGAAGCCGCGGAGATCGCCGAGGACACCGAAGGCGGCGAGGACGGTGGCAACCGCCGTCGGCGTCGCCGTGGCCGTCGTGGGCGCGGGAGCCGCACCGGGGATTCTCAGCCCGACGCCGACGTCACCGCCGAGCCGGCTGACGGGCTCGCGGACGAAGAAGAAGATGAGATCGATCACGCCGAGGACGTAGCCGAGGCGGCTCTGTCGGCCAGTGCGCGCAGGCGTCGCCGCCGTCGCCGCTCGGGTGGAGCCGACGGTGTCGAGGCAGTATCCGAGGACGATCCGCCGAACACCGTCGTGCACGTCCGGGACTCCTCCCGTGGCGGGGGCAATGGCCGCGGCTCTGACGCCGACTCCGATGGTGTGCGCGGCGTCAAGGGCTCGACTCGGCTCGAGGCCAAGCGTCAACGTCGTCGTGACAACCGGGACTCCGGACGCCGCCGCGCCCCGATCCTGACCGAGGCTGAGTTCCTGGCCCGCCGTGAATCCGTCGATCGGGTGATGGCCGTCCGCCAGACGGGCGACCGCACCCAGATCGCGGTGCTCGAGGACGACATCCTCGTCGAGCACTACGTCACCCGCGCCAGCTCCGCCAGCGCGGTCGGCAACGTATACCTGGCCCGCGTCCAGAACGTGCTGCCCTCCATGGAAGCTGCGTTCGTCGATATCGGCCGCGGCCGCAACGGGGTGCTGTACGCCGGTGAGGTGAACTGGGAGGCGGCCGGCCTCGAGGGCAAGTCGCGCGCCATCGAGAACGCGATGTCCTCCGGCGACTCGGTACTCGTCCAGGTCACCAAGGACCCCATCGGCCACAAGGGCGCCCGGCTGACCAGCCAGATCTCGCTGCCGGGCCGCTTCGTGGTCTACGTGCCGGGCGGCGGGATGACCGGCATCAGCCGCAAGCTGCCCGACGTCGAGCGCTCGCGCCTGAAGAGCATCCTCAAGAAGGTCGTGCCCGAGGACGCCGGCGTCATCGTCCGGACGGCAGCCGAGGGGGCCTCGGAGGACGACCTGATCAGCGATGTCGAACGGCTGAAGACCCAGTGGGAGGCCATCCAGGCCAAGGCGGCCAAGCCCGGCAACGCGCCGACCCTGGTCTATGGCGAACCGGATCTGGCTATCCGCGTCGTTCGTGACGTGTTCAACGACGACTTCAGGAAGCTGGTCGTCTCAGGCTCGGAGCTCTATCAGACTATTGCCGATTACGTGGCCGGCGTGGCGCCGGACCTGAGCGAGCGGATCACGCCGCACACCGGCAACTCCGACCTGTTCGCCGAGCTGCGGGTCGACGAGCAACTGGCCAAGGCGCTGGATCGCAAGGTGTACCTGCCCTCGGGTGGATCCCTGGTGATCGATCGAACCGAGGCCATGGTGGTGGTCGACGTCAACACCGGCAAGTACACCGGATCCGGTGGAAATCTCGAACAGACCGTTACTCGCAACAACCTGGAAGCGGCCGAGGAGATCGTCCGGCAGCTGAGGTTGCGAGACATCGGTGGCATCGTGGTCATCGACTTCATCGACATGGTGCTGGAAAGCAACCGCGATCTGGTGCTGCGACGATTGACCGAATGCCTCGGCCGTGATCGGACGAAGCATCAGGTCGCCGAGGTGACCTCGCTCGGCCTGGTGCAGATGACCCGCAAGCGCGTCGGCGAGGGGCTGCTCGAGTCGTTCAGCGAGCCCTGCGAGCACTGCAAGGGGCGGGGCGTCATCGTCCACGCCGATCCGGTGGACCGCAAGGCCGCCGCCAGCCAGCAGGCGGACGAGGACGACCGGCCGGCGCGGGGCAAGCGCACCCGCAAGTCGAAGGCTGTCGCCGAACCGGCCGACGCTGCCTCACAGGCCGCCGAGGCGGAGAAGCGCAGGGCCGCAGCGTCGGCGATCGCCGCCATCGCGGCCGCCACGACCCACCACGACGAGGGCGCCGACTTCGCCGTGCTTGCGGCCGCCGCGGACTCGGCTG
>JAVEES010000135.1 GCA_030840285.1 Pseudonocardiales bacterium | reverse complement strand
CCGTCGCCGAGGTCGAGGCCGCCGAGCTGTCGCGGTTCACGCCGCCACTGGACGGCAGTGGGCGCCACTCCGCGGTGCTGATGGCCTTCGCCTCGCCAACCGGTGAGGCCGAAGCGGCCGACGTCCTGCTGCTGTTGCGCGCCGCGACGATGCGCAGCCACGCCGGCCAGGTCGCATTCCCCGGTG
The DNA here is from genome assembly GCA_030840285.1 of Pseudonocardiales bacterium. Classification (GTDB taxonomy): domain Bacteria; phylum Actinomycetota; class Actinomycetes; order Mycobacteriales; family Jatrophihabitantaceae; genus Jatrophihabitans_A. The sequence goes on along the minus strand of JAVEES010000135.1, from coordinate 11,871 downwards.
GTGCCAGCGATCCCGAGGATCTGTCCTCGGCCGCCACCGCCCTGCGGGAGGCCCGGGAAGAGGTCGGCTTGGACCCGGAGACCGTCGACGTGCTGGCCGAACTGCCGCAGGTGTACCTGCCACCGTCGGGCTTCGTGGTGACCCCGGTGCTGGCGCACTGGCGGCAACCGCATCCCGTCGGCATCGTGGACCCGCTCGAGGTTGCCGGGGTGGCCCGGGTCCCGGTGAGTGCGCTCACCGATCCGGCCAACCGGTTCACCGTGCGGCATCCGTCGGGCCACTCCGGGCCGGGGTTCGAGGCCGGCGGTCTGTTCATCTGGGGTTTCACCGCCGGGCTGTTGGATCGGCTCGTCCGGCTGGCCGGCTGGGAACGCCCATGGGATCGCGAGGTCATCCGGGCGTTGCCCGACGCATGAGGCGCTCACCTTCAACAGGTACCGTCCGTTGCGTGCACATCCGAGCCCGCACCGCGATGGTGAGCCTGTGTCTGGTTGCCGCCGTCGCGCTGCCAGCTTGCCAGAGCAAGGCCGCCATCAACCGGGAACCGCAGAGCGGCGCCAGCACCGCGGCCAATGTGGGCGGCGTCCAAGAGGTCGTGATCACGACCGACTCGAAGTACCGGTTCACGCCGGCAACGATCACCGTGCACCCGGGACGGGTACGCATCACGCTCAAGCACGTCGGCGCCAGCGGCGCTCCGCATGACTGGCAGCTGCAGGGCTTCCCGGCCGACAACGTGCCGCTCGTCCAGCCCGGCCAGACGCGATCAATCGAATTCACGGCGCCGGCGCCGGGCCGCTACCAGTTCGTCTGCACGATCCACGTCGCCCAGGGGCAGACCGGCACGCTCGTCGTGCTGAACCAGTGACCCGGCGGCCCGGGGCGTGCCGGTGAGCCCCGACCTACTCGATCTGATTCTGGTCATCGCCGCGGCCGTCTACGCGGTGGGCGGGTTCCGCAACGGCGCGCTGGTCGGCGGCCTGTCCTTCGCGGGTTTCTTCGGCGGCGCGGCGATCGGCGCCCAGCTGGCCAAACCACTCGGCAAGACCCTGGCCAACGGCTCCGCGCAGGTCCCGGTGGCGATCGTCTGCGTGCTGTTCTTCGCGATGATGGGTCAACTGCTGGCCGTCTGGATCGCCGGCCGGATCCGTTCCAAGGTCACCTGGCGCCCGGCCAGGCGGGTGGACAGTGTGGTGGGCGCCCTGTTCTCGGTGCTGGCCGTGCTGCTGGTGGCGTGGATGGTCGCCGTACCGATCGCCTCATCGCCCTTTCCGACGTTGGCGGGGCAGGTGCGCCGCTCGGTCGTCATCCGGGCGGTGGACAACGCGCTGCCCAACGGGGTGCGCAACCTCTACAGCTCGCTGCGCCTGTTCATCGACCGCAGCGGCTTCCCGCAGGTCTTCGGGGCGCTGCAGCCCACCCGCATCGTGGACGTGCCGCCAGCCGATCCAGCCCTGCAGCGATCGCCGGTGGTCGCTTCCACCAAGCCGTCGGTGCTCAAGGTTCGCGGAGTGGCGCGCTCCTGCGATCGTGGGATCGAGGGCTCGTCGTTCGTCTTCGCACCCCAGCATGTGCTGACCAACGCCCACGTCGTGGCCGGCACCGACGAGGTGCATGTCGAGACGGCTCAAGGCAGCCTGCCTGCACGGGTCGTCCTGTTCGATCCGCAGCGCGACGTCGCGGTGCTCTACGTCCCGGGCCTGCAGGACAAGCCGTTGACCCTGTCGAAGAAGGCGGCGGCCACCGGCCAGGATGCCATCGTGCTCGGCTACCCCCAGGACGGTCCGTTCGACGTGCGGGCCGCCCGGATTCGCGATCGTGAGCGGATCTCGGGCCGCGACATCTACGGGCGGGTTTCCGTCGACCGAGACATCTACACGATCCGGTCGGTGGTCCGGGTGGGCAACTCCGGCGGCCCGCTGATCGCCACGGACGGGACGGTGCTCGGCATCGTCTTCGCCAGCGCGCTGGATTCACCCGACACCGGCTTCGTCCTCACCTCGCAGGAGGTTTCGGCCGACGCGGCAAGCGCCCGCAGCGCTACGGCGGCGGTGCCGACCGCGGACTGCAGCAGCTGATTCGGCGCGTCGACGGTGCGTGCTGAGCGTTGCCCTCAGCCCAGCTTTGCCCAGCGGATGAGCTCCTCCGACACCCGCTCGGGCGCCTCCTGCTGCGGGAAGTGGCCCACGCCCGTCATCAGCCGCCATTCGTAGTCGGCAACGACGTGCCGTCCCGAGCCCTGGGCGGTGCTCGGCAGCACGCAGCCGTCGAAGTCACCGTGCAACTGGAGCACCGGGCGCTGGATCGGCACTCGCATCGAGGCTGCGTACCTGCGACCGTCCGGCCTGGGTAGGGACCGGACAGCCCACCGGAAGAATTCCAGCGAGCAATGCGCCACCGGGTGGATCTGCATGGCCTCGGTGTACCTGGCGATCGCCTCGACGTAGTCGGGAGTGCCGCGCCAACGGGGTCCGGCCCAGGTGTCGAAAAGCTGCCGGAGGAATACGTCATCCCGGGTCAGCAGTCGTTCGCCGTACCGGGGTACCTGGAACTTTCGCAGCGCGTAGGCCGAGGCGTGCCGCTGGCCCGTCCGGTCGGTGAAGATCGATCGGCGCAGTCGCAACGGGTGGGCGGCTCCCAGCACCGCGATCCGCCGGACCACCTGGGGGCTGTGCGCGGCCATCGTCCAGGCGAGCAGGCCACCCACATCGTTGCCGACGATCACCGCGTCCTGCTCCCCGAGCGCCGGGATCAGCTGCGCGATATCGGCGGCCAGGGTGGTGGCGTCGTAGCCTCGCGGCGGCTTGTCCGAGGCGCCGTAACCGCGCAGGTCAACGGCCACCGCCCGGAATCCGGCGTCGGCGAGGTCGATCAGCTGTCGCGACCAGGTCCACCAGAAGGTCGGCATGCCGTGCAGCAGCACGACAAGCGGCCCAGTACCGAGTTCGGCGATGTGCAGGGCGATGCCGTTGGCTCGAATCGTGCGATGTATCCAGGGTCCTTCGACCAGGACGACCGACTCGTCGGTATCGGTCACGGCCCGCCGGTGGCCTTTCTGAGCGCGGTGACGGTCTCTTTGGTGGTCTCGATGGTCTGCTTCGGCGCCTTCACCCGCTTGACCTTGCGCACGCCCAGAAACACCGAGAGCGAGGCGAGCAGGACCAGGAAGCCGAAGACGATGAGGTAGGCAACCCATCGCCACAGATGCAGCGCCACCAGCCCCTCGGCCAGGGCGATCAAGCCGAAGGTCAGCGAGAAGACGAGCAGCACCGCGGCCGCGCCGAACAGGCCGGCGCCGGTTCCCGCGTTCTTGACCGAAGACTTGACCTCGAGCTTGGCCAGTTCGATCTCTCCGTGCAGCAAGGTGGAGAAACTCGTGTGTGCCTCAGCGACCAGACTGCCCAGGGAAGGATCAGCCCGGTGACTCGCCGGAGGGTTTTTGACGGTCACGCCTGATGTCCCTTCGTTCGGTTGGTGTGGCCCATCATGCCGGACCAGGGCCCGGCGTGTCGCCAGCGCGCGGCTTTTGGCGTGGAGTCCGTGATAGCCCGGACTCCACGCCAAGAGCGGAACCTGTGGACAGCTAGGGTTCTCGGGTGTCTCGTTACCTCATCACCGGCGTGTCCCGGGGAATCGGCCTGCAGGTCGCCACTGGTTTGATCGCGGACGGTCACCAGGTCATCGGCGTGGTACGCCCGGGCAAGCCCGCGCCGCTGGCCGGGTTCGCCGGTGTGTGGGAGCTCGAGCTCACCGAACCGGCCTCCTTCGCCGATCGGCTGACCGCCCAGCTGGCATCGCTCGATTCTCTGGACGGGGTCGTCCACTCGGCGGGGATCGTCCGGCCGGGGTCACTCGACGAGCCTTTGATAGCGGGCTTCACCGACCAGTTCACCGTGAACGTGACCGCCGTCGCCGAACTGACCCGTCTCGTGCTGCCGGCCCTGCGGGCAGCCGGCGGCACGGTGGTGCTGGTCAACTCCGGGTCGGGCCTGAGCGCGGGGCCACCGCTGGCCTCCTACGGAGCCTCGAAGTATGCGCTGCGGGGCTACGCCGACGCCTTGCGCAAGAGCGAGCCGTTGTTGCGCGTTTCGACGGTCTATCCGGGACGGACGGCTACCGAGATGCAGAAGGAAGTCCGCGGCGCGGAGCACGCTGAGTACCGGGAGGCCGACTACCTCCAGCCGGCCACCGTGGCGGGCGTCATCCGGGGAGTGCTCGCGCTGCCAGCCGACGGCGTCATCACCGACGTGACCCTCAATCCTCGCTGAGCCTTGTCGTTGTCGTTGTCGTTGTCGTTGTCGTTGTCGCTGTCGTTGTCGTTGTCGCTTTTGGCGTGGAGTCCGTGATAGCCCGGACTCCACGCCAAAACCGGGCTAGCTAGTCCTCGGGCGGGGCGGTGCTGAGGCCGCTCGAGATGAGATCCATGACGGTCGAGTCGGCCAGCGTCGTCACATCGCCGATCGAACGGTTTTCCGCGACGTCGCGCAGCAGGCGGCGCATGATCTTGCCCGAGCGGGTCTTGGGCAGCTCCGGAACCACCATGATCTGGCGGGGCTTCGCGATCGCGCCGATCTCTTTCGCGACGTGGTTGCGAAGCTCGGAAACCATCGCCTCCCCACCGTCGGCGGCATCCCCGCGCAGGATCACGAAGGCGACGATGCCCTGTCCCGTCGTCGGATCGGTGGCACCCACCACCGCGGCCTCGGCGACCGACGGGTGCGAGACCAGCGCCGACTCGACCTCGGTGGTCGAGATGCGGTGCCCGGAGACATTCATGACGTCATCGACCCGACCCAGCAGCCACAGATCTCCGTCCGCATCCTTCTTCGCACCGTCACCGGCGAAGTAGTAGCCCTCATCGGCAAACCGCGACCAGTACGTCTCTCTGAATCGCTCGTCGTCTCCCCAGATGCCACGCAGCATCGAGGGCCAGGGCTCAGTGAGGACCAGCAGGCCACCGCCACCATTCGGGACGGGCGTTCCGGTGTCGTCCACGACATCCACACTGACGCCCGGCAGGCCCTTCATCGCCGAGCCTGGCTTGGTGGCGGTCACGCCCGGAAGCGGCGAGATCATCATCGCCCCGGTCTCGGTCTGCCACCAGGTGTCCACGATCGGGCAGCGGTCGCCACCGATCACCCGGCGATACCACATCCAGGCCTCCGGGTTGATCGGTTCGCCGACTGATCCCAGCACCCGCAGCGCGGAAAGGTCGAACTGGGCGGGGATGTCATCGCCCCACTTCATGAACGTGCGGATCGTGGTCGGCGCCGTGTACAGCAGCGTCACGCCGTATTTCTGCGCGATCTCCCAGAACCGTCCGCGGTGCGGGGTGTCCGGGGTTCCCTCGTAGATCACCTGCGTCGCCCCGTTGGCCAGCGGCCCGTACACGATGTAGGAGTGGCCGGTGACCCAGCCGATGTCGGCGGTGCACCAGAAGACGTCGGTGTCGGCCTTGAGGTCGAAGGCTGCGTGATGGGTGTAGGCGACCTGGGTGAGGTAGCCACCGGTGGTGTGCAGAATCCCCTTTGGTTTACCGGTGGTTCCCGAGGTGTAGAGGATGAACAGCGGGTTCTCGGCGTCGAAGGCCTGTGCCTCGTGGGTATCGGGCTGCCGTCCCACGATGTCGTCCCACCACAGGTCGCGGCTGGCGTCCCAGTCGACCTCGTTCTCGCCCCGCTTGACGACGATGACCCGCGCGACGTTGGTGGACCCTTTGGCCAGCGCCTCGTCCACGATCGGCTTGAGCGGGAAGACCTTTCCCCGGCGGTACCCGCCGTCGGCGGTGATGATCAGCTTGGCGTCGGCGTCCAGCACCCGGTCATAGATGGCCTGCGCCGAGAAACCGCCGAAGATGACTGAGTGAATGGCGCCGAGCCGGGCACAGGCGAGCATCGACACCACGGCTTCGACACTCATCGGGAGGTAGACCGCGACCCGGTCACCCTGCCCGACGCCCAGATCGGTCAGGGCATTCGCCGCCTGGGCGACCAGCTTCGCAAGATCGGCGTAGGTGACGGTTCTGGTGTCACCAGGCTCGCCCTCGAAGTGGATGGCCACCTTCTCGCCGCGGCCCGCGGACACGTGGCGGTCCACGCAGTTGACCGACGCGTTGAGCCGGCCACCCACGAACCACTTCGCGAACGGGGCGTTCGTCCAGTCCAGCACCTCAGACCACTCGGTGTCCCAGTCCAACCGCCGAGCCTGCTTCTCCCAGAACGCCAGCCGGTCCTTGTCCGCCTCGGCGTAGGCATCGGCGGTGTAGTTGGCCTGCGCCGCAAGCGCCTCGGGCGGTGGAAAGCGGCGTTCCTCGTGCAGCAGGTTCGACAGGCCCTCTTGGTTCGACTCGGTCATCGTGCTCCTTCACACTGGGACATCCACTGGGACATCGCCGCTGGCAGCTCAGCTTGCCCGGAGCGCCGTGGCGACCGGGCGGTGGTACTGACCGTATCGCGGCGGCCATTTATTACCGAAGGTTGCACCCCGCATTCTGGTGTCGCTTCCCGAAGCGGGGCCTGGTGAGCACACCGGACGGGCAGGGTGGCTAGCGTTGCCCCGTGACCGATGACCCGCTGGCACCGCTGCTCGCCCTGGACGGAATCGCGGAATCGGTGGCCGCGAGTCGCCGCGCGGTGGACGGCCTGCTCGCCAACCGGGTGCTGCGGCGCCGTTCGGCCGATGTTTCTGCCGAGTCGCTGCTGCGCGGGGCGTGGGCGTCGGCCGCGCTCGAAGGCTCGACCGCGAGTCTGAGCGAGGTACGGGCCGGCGCCGTCGCCGAGCCCATCATGCAGGGGGCGTTGCGGGTCTCGGCCGAACTCGCCGGGCTGGCTGAGACCTGGCCGACCGCGCATCGCCAGGTGTTGGCGCGCCTGCACGCATTGGCCGCGACGGATCTCACGACGCCGGACGAGCTGGGGCGCCCTCGTCCGGATCGCGAGGTTGCGCATCGGCTCGACATCCTGGCCGATGTGCTGGCGGCGACCTCAGCACCGGCCGTGGTAGTAGCGGCGATCGTCCAGGCCGAGCTGATCTCCCTCGACGCGTTCGCCCCGGTCTCAGGAGTCGTGGCCAGGGCTGCCGCGCGCCTCACCCTCATCTCACGGGGGCTCGATCCGAAATCGCTGGTCGTGTTCGAAGTGGGTCACCGGGAACTTTCCGGTGAGATGGACGCTGCCCTGGCTGGCTACAGGTCCGGGGAGATCGCCGGCGTCGTTGGTTGGATACAGCATTGCTGTGCAGCCCTGGAGTTGGGCGTGCGCGAGTCGCTGGCGATCTGCGAGGCGATCCAGCGAGGCTGAGGCTTCTGTGTTCACTCGGCCTGGGCTCTCTGTCCAGAGGCCGCTCAGCGCTCTGTGTCGACCCGGCCGGGGCTCTTTGAGGTGGAGACGCGGAGAGGGCACCGAGCCGAAGCGCGGTGCCCTCATGCGTCCAGCCGGGTTACCAAGCGTGCACCTTGTCAAGGTCAGGCGCGAGCCTCATCAGCCCGCGCCGATTAGCCTTCAGCGTGGCTTCTTCGCCGCGTGGGTGCCCAGCTGGCCGCTGACGGAATCCACGACCGGTGGGGGCTGGACCGCCATAGCCGATCGAAGACTCCGTGGGTCTATTGATACCCCTGTGCTCACTGAGGCGCAATAGATTCGCCTTATCTCATCGCGGAGATCGACTGCAACCGCTGTCAGTCGAATCAGCTTCGCGCGCTGCGTCTGGAGTGGCTGTACCAGGCGAGGACCGCGGCCCCGGCGAGCGCCCCGGCGACCGCCGCGGCGGTGGTCGGGCGGGGCGGCTTCAGCCCGGACAGCCGCTCTCGAAGCGGCACCGCGTTCGTGAACAGCAGCAGTGGCCAGCCGTTCTCCGCGGCCAGCCTGCGCAGCCCCTTGTCCGGGTTGACGACGAAGGGATGGCCGACCGCCTCGAGCATCGGCGCGTCGGTGATCGAGTCGGAGTAGGCGTAACTCTGGCTGAGGTCATAGCCGCGCTCGCGGGCCAGTTCGCGCAGGCCGGCTGCCTTGTTCGGGCCGTAGGCGTAGTACTCGATCTCGCCGGTGTATTTGCCGTCCTGCACGACCATCCGGGTGGCGATGACGTGGTCCGCTCCGACCATCTCGCCGATCGGACGCACCACTTCATCGCCCGAGGAGGAGATGATCACGACGTCGCGGCCAGCGGCCTTGTGCTCGGCTATCAGTTCGACGGCCTCGTTGTAGACGAGCGGGTCGATGATCTCGTGCAGCGTCTCGTTGACGATGTCGCGGATCTGCTGGACGTCCCAGCCGGTGCACATCGCCGTCAGGTAGTTGCGCATCCGGTCCATCTGGTCCTCGTCGGCACCGGCCAGCGCGAACACGAACTGCGCATAGGCACTTCGCAACACGGTCCGGCGGTTGATCAGGCCGCCCTGGTAGAACGGTTTGCCGAACGCGAGGGTGCTCGACTTCGCGATAATCGTTTTGTCGAGATCGAAGAACGCCGCTGCTCGGGACACCTGGTGAGGATAGCCAGCCGGGCACTGCTCCGGCTCGACAACGCTCCATCCACAGGCAGAACTGCTGTCCACAAGTTCATCGCAGGTCCAACCGTGCCCGCTGTCGTTGACCAAGCTTGAGCCATGGCTGACGGAGCGGTGATCGGTGTGGTGTCGGGCTGCGGGGGCGCTGGCGGTAGCGCATTGGCCGCCGTGCTGGCCGGGTGCGCGGCGGGCCGGCGAGCAGGGCCGGTGGTGCTGCTGGATTGCGACCCGTTAGGCGGGGGAATCGATGTTCTGCTGGGCTGCGAACAGGTGCCAGGTGCTCGCTGGCGGCAGGTGCGGCTGCGAGGCGGGGCGATCGACCCCGTGTCCCTACTGTCGAGCCTGCCGAGATGGGGCGGCGTGTCCTTCCTTGCGGCCGACACCGCGGCCGACCTCGACCCGAGCGCGGTTGCCGCGCTGATCGAGGCCTCGACCAGTCTCGGCACCGTGGTTATCGACCTACCTCGCTGGCCGTCGGTTGTGCGGGCTCGTGCGCTGGCCGGCTGCGACCGGGTTGTGCTGGTAACCCCGGCTGAGGTGCGGGCCGTCACCGCCGCCGCGCTGGTGGCCGCGGGTTTGGACACCGGACGGTCCTCGGTAGCCGTTCGCGGTGCTAGTAAGTCCTTGCCGCCGGACCGGATCGGCGCCCTGCTCGGTCTGCCGGTTACCGGCGCGATCCCGTATGACCCGGCTCTGTGCCGGCCAGGAGGTGTGCAGCTGTCCCGGTTGCGGCGCGCCACCCGGCAGTTGGCGGATGCGTTGCTGGGCCCCGGCGGCGGTGCACTGTCTGAGACAGCCGCATGACCGGACCAGCGCGCGAGCGACTCCTGGACCGGGTCAGGATGCGTCTGGCAGAAGATGTTGCCGATGCCGACATCGGTCGGGTCACCCTGCAGGAATCGGAGTTGCTGCTGGACTCGGTCGTACTCGCCGAGCTGTCCGGACAGGTGTCGGCGCAATTGCGCGGTGCCGGGCCACTGGAGGAGTTGCTCGCGCTGCCCGGTGTCACCGACGTGCTGGTCAACGCCGCGGACTCCGTGTGGATCGACCGAGGGCGTGGGCTCGAGCGGACAACCACTCGATTTCCCTGCGACGATGCGGTGCGCGACCTGGCCGCGAGGTTGGCGGCCCAGGCCGGGCGGCGGCTGGATGATGCCAGCCCGTTCGTCGATGCCGCGCTGCCCGACGGCACCCGGCTGCACGCGATCCTGCCACCGCTGACCGCACATCCGGCGATCTCGCTGCGGGTGCTGGCTCGACGTCAGCTGTCCCTGGCCGACCTGATCTCGGCGGGGGCGATCAGCAGCGAGGTCGGCGAGTTGCTGCGTGCGATCGTTGCCGCCCGGCTGACGGTGCTGATCAGCGGCGGAACCGGAACAGGCAAGACGACGCTGCTCTCCGCCCTGCTCGCCACGGTGGATTGCTCCGAGCGCATCGTGACTGTCGAGGACGCCGCTGAACTTGCCGTGTCCCATCCGCACGTGGTGGGCCTGGTGAGCCGTGCGGTGAACACCGAGCGTGCGGGCGCGGTCGGACTTGCCGAGCTGGTGCGCCAGGCACTTCGGATGCGAGTGGACCGGCTGGTGGTCGGCGAGTTCCGCGGTGGCGAGATCACGGAGCTGCTGACTGCCCTGAACACCGGCCATGCCGGCGGCGCGGCCACCGTGCACGCCAATTCGGTCAGGGACGTCCCGTCCCGCTTGGTTGCGCTGGGCGCGCTGGGTGGGATGCCGTCTGAGGTGTTGCTCGCCCAGGCGGCAAGCGCCCTGGATGTCCTCGTTCACGTAGCCAGAGATCGTTCGGGCACCAGACGGGTAGCCGAGATCGCCCTGTGGCCCGGAGATCATGCCGGCAACGCCGCTGGGCTGGTGTGGCACGCCGCGGGTGGCGTGGGGCCGGCGGCCTGGGAGCTGAGCCGGCGCATCTGCGCTGCTGGGGTGACGGTTCCGCCGCTGTTGGGTGCCACGCAATGAATCCGCTGGTGCTGGCGTCGGCGGCCCTCGGACTCGTCCTCATACCGCCACCTGATCTCGCGCGGCGACGCCTGGATTGGCTGGTTCGCGACAGGCGTGGCAGCGATGCCTCGGACGGGCCACTGAGCTTTTCCGCGCGCCATCGTTTCGAGCGATGGGTGATCGAGCGGCGGGTGCTGCTGGGCCTTCCGGTGGCGCTGTTGGTGGCCCTGTCCGTCGGAGTCGTTCCTGGCCTGCTTGTGCTCATGGTCGTCCTTGCCGCACGTCGCTGTCTGCGCTCGATGTCCAGATCCCGCCAGCGTGCGGACGAGGGGGACCAGCTCGCGCACGCTGTCGATGCCCTCGCCGAGGAATACCGCAGCGGAGCGACCGTGAGCGCCGCCTTCCGTGCGACGGAGCCAGCCGCGGGTGCCTACTCGGCCGACTTCCGTCGCGCCGCCCTTGGCGCAGCCGATGGCAGCGAGCTGGCGGCGCTCCTGCTGGCTGAGGATCACGAAGAGCAGCTACTGGGACTGGCTGTCGCCTGCCGGGTGGCGAGTCGGGTCGGCTCACCGCTGGTGAGTGTGCTGGCCGGAGTGTCGGCCGATCTGGCCGCCGACCGCCACCTGCGGCGAGCGATCGGCGTAGCGGTGACCGGGCCGCGGTCCTCCGCCGTACTGCTGGCGCTGCTGCCCACGGTCGGGCTGGCGATGGGACAGGGGATGGGTGCGCATCCGCTGCGGATACTGCTGCACACGAAGCTGGGACTCGCTGCGCTCACGGTTGGCGTATGCCTGGATCTGGCCGGAGTGCTGTGGACGGTTGCCTTGACCCAGCGAGCCCAACCATGAATGGCTTGCGTGAGGGCGAGGTTCGAGCCATGAGCCGCTTGCGCGAGGGCGAGGTTCGATGAGCGCGTTTACCTGGGTGGCACTCGGTCTCGCCCTGTCGGCAAGTTCGCCGGGCTCACGCCAGTTGCAAGCAGGACGGGCGTTCTCTGCGGGCTGCGCGAGCGGTGCAACGGTCGCCGGCCGGCATCGGTTCGGCACCGTCATCACCACCCGACTGCGGCTACCGGTGAGTGCCGGCGTTGCGGCGGCAGTGCTGTCCGCGACGTTGTTCGGTCGATGGGGCCTGCTGAGCGCTCCTCTCGTCGGACTCGGCGCTGGCGTGGCGATCCGGACCCTCAACGGGCGACGAAGCGCTGAGAGGTGCGATCCCCAAGCCATCGCTCTGCTGCTCGACCTGGTGGCAAGCGCCTTGGAGGCAGGGCTGCCACCGGATGCGGCACTGTCTTCGGTAACCGAATCCATCGCGTGCTCCGCGGCCTCGAAACGCGGTCAAGAGCTGGCGGCGGCGGCTCGTCCGCTCCAGCAACTAGGCAGGTTGCTCAGGCTGGGAGCCGATCCGGTC
>JAVEES010000128.1 GCA_030840285.1 Pseudonocardiales bacterium | reverse complement strand
CCGAACGCCGGACGGACGCATCAGCCAGCGCAATTTCGGCGGGCACGAGTACCCGCGTCTGGCCCACGTCGGTGACCGGACCGGACTCGAACTGATCCGAACCCTGCAACAGAAAATCGTCTCGCTTCAACAGGACGACGGGCGGATCGCCGGCAACGGCCGGGCTTCCGACGACGCTCTTCGAGTGTTTTCCGAGCTCACGATCACCGAACTGCTCACTGACGAATCCGGTGCTATCGCGGGAGCTTTCGGCTATTGGCGGGAGTCCGGCAGGTTCGTCGTCTTCCGAGCGCCGGCCGTCGTGCTCGCCACCGGCGGTATCGGAAAGTCGTTCAAGGTGACCTCCAATTCCTGGGAGTACACCGGCGACGGGCACGCCCTGGCACTGCGGTCCGGCTCCACGTTGCTGAACATGGAATTCGTGCAGTTCCACCCGACCGGAATGGTGTGGCCACCGTCGGTCAAGGGCATCCTGGTCACCGAGTCGGTGCGCGGCGATGGTGGCGTCCTGCGCAATTCCGAAGGCAAGCGGTTCATGTTCGACTATGTGCCCGACGTATTTCGCAAGCAATACGCAGACAACGAGGCAGAGGCTGATCGCTGGTACGAGGACCCGGAGCACAACAAGCGCACTCCTGACCTGCTCCCGCGCGACGAGGTGGCACGCGCGATCAACTCAGAGGTCAAGGCCGGCCGGGGTTCACCGCACGGTGGCGTCTTCCTCGACGTGTCCTCCAGGTTGCCGGCCGAGGAGATCCGGCGACGGCTGCCCTCTATGCATCACCAGTTCAAGGAGTTGGCCGACGTCGACATCACCGCCGAGCCGATGGAGGTCGGACCTACCTGCCACTACGTGATGGGCGGTGTTGAGGTCGATCCGGATTCGGCCGCTGCGGCAAGGGTTCCTGGCCTCTTCGCGGTCGGTGAGGTTGCCGGTGGGATGCACGGCTCGAATCGGTTGGGTGGCAATTCGCTGTCGGATCTGCTGGTCTTCGGGCGGCGGGCCGGCATCGGCGCGGCCGAGTACGTCCGCTCGCTGTCGGGCCGGTTCCCCGATGCCTCCGAGCAGCGTCTCAGCGATGCCGCAGCCACCGCGCTGGCACCATTCAGGACCGAGAACGGCGAGAATCCCTATACGGTGCACCAGGAATTGCAACAGACGATGAACGACCTGGTGGGCATCATCCGCAGATCGGATGAGATCAAGCAGGCCTTGGAGCGGCTTGCCGAACTCAGGATCCGTGCTCGCTCGGTCAGCGTCGAGGGACATCGCCAGTTCAACCCGGGCTGGCATCTGGCACTCGACCTGCAGAACATGGTCGCCGTCAGCGAATGCGTGGCACGCGCTGCGTTGCTTCGTGAAGAGAGCCGTGGCGGCCACACCCGCGACGACTTCCCCGCGATGAGCAACTACTGGAGGCAGCGCAACCTGGTCTGCTCGCTGTCCGAGGACGGGATCGAGGTCCACGAGCAGCCGATCCCCCCGCTACGGCCGGATCTGCTGGAGCTGTTCGATCGCGACGAGCTCGTGAAGTACTTCACCGAGGACGAACTACCCGTCGAATCCGAAGGAGGCCGCTCATGATCCACGTCCTCCCCCGATCGTGCAGCTCGCTGCGGCCTCTGCCCGCCGAGGGTCGCCGGATCGGGCTGTTCAGGAAGGCGGCGGCATGACGTACGCGGCGAAGTTCCGGGTGTGGCGCGGCGACGAGTCGGGCGGTGAACTGCGCGACTTCACCGTCGATGTCAACGACGGCGAGGTGGTGCTCGACATCATCCACCGGCTGCAAGCGACTCAAGCCTCGGATCTGGCGGTTCGCTGGAACTGCAAGGCGGGCAAGTGCGGCTCGTGCAGCGCGGAGGTCAACGGACGACCGCGGCTGCTCTGCATGACGCGGATGTCGCTGTTCACCGAGGCAGAGGTCATCACCGTGACCCCCATGCGCGCCTTTCCGGTGATCCGCGATCTCGTGACGGACGTGTCGTTCAACTACGCCAAGGCACGGGAGGTCCCCGCCTTCTCGCCGCCGGCCGGACTGGCGCCCGGCGAGTACCGCATGCAGCAGGTCGACGTGGAGCGCTCGCAGGAGTTCCGAAAGTGCATCGAGTGCTTTCTCTGCCAGGACACCTGCCACGTCGTCCGTGATCATGAGGAGAACAAGCAGGCCTTTGCCGGGCCCCGGTTCCTGATGCGGATCGCCGAACTGGACATGCACCCGCTGGATACCGCGGACCGGCAGCTCGCGGCTCAGCAGGAATTCGGGCTCGGACTGTGCAATATCACCAAGTGCTGCACCGAGGTCTGCCCCGAACACATCAAGATCACCGACAATGCGCTGATCCCCATGAAAGAAAGGGTTGCTGACCGCAAGTACGACCCGCTGGTGTGGCTGGGCAGCAAGATCTCCCGCCGCAAGTGACGCCAAAATAGGTGTCGACACGCTGAATGGACGCGTGTCGACGCCTATTTTGCGGCTAGCCTATTTTGCGGCTAGCGGCGTGTCAGGCCAGCGCGGCGGTGAGATCGGCCAGCAGATCCTCGATGTTCTCGATGCCGACACTGAGCCGGACGAGATCCGCCGGCACCTCGAGCGGAGACCCCGCGACGCTCATGTGCGTCATCCTGCCGGGATGCTCGATCAATGACTCGACGCCGCCGAGTGACTCCCCGAGGGTGAAGATCCGCGCCAGCTCGCATACCTTCAGCGCCGCGTCCTCGCCGCCACGCAACCGGAAGGACACCATGCCACCGAACTGGCTCATCTGGCGGGCAGCGACCTCGTGGTTGGGATGCTCGGGCAGGCCCGGGTAGAGCACCGAGCCGACGGCGGGATGGCTGGTCAGGAAGTCCACGATGGCAGCGGCATTCTGACAGTGGCGATCCATCCGGACGCCCAGCGTCTTGATACCGCGCAGCACCAGCCAGGCATCGAAGGGCCCGCTGATGGCGCCCATTGCGTTCTGATGGAAGGCGATCTCGTCCCCGATGCCCGCCTCTGCGGTGACCACCGCTCCCCCGACCACGTCGGAATGGCCACCGAGATATTTGGTGGTCGAGTGCAGCACGACATCGGCACCGAGCGAGATCGGTTGCTGCAAGTAGGGCGAGGCGAAAGTGTTGTCCACGACCAGCTTCGCGCGGCTCTGATCTGCCAACTCGGCGAGGGCTGCGATATCGGCGATGTTCAGCAGCGGATTGGTCGGGGTTTCCACCCAGATCACCGTCGTGTTCGGGCGGATCGCCTCGGCAACCGCGGCGGCCGAATGCATGGCGACCGGGGTGTACTCCAGGCCCCAGCGGGTCAGCACGCGAGCTATCAGACGGAAGGTTCCACCGTAGGCGTCATCGGGCAGCAACACGTGGTCGCCCGGCTTGCAGAGGGTACGCAGCACGGTGTCCTCAGCAGCGAGGCCGGAGGCGAATGCCAGGCCGCGGGCACCGCCTTCGAGTGCTGCCAACGATTCCTCGAGCGCGGTTCGGGTCGGATTCGCGCTGCGCGAATATTCATAGCCCGAACGCAGGCCGCCCACGCCGTCCTGCTTGTAGGTCGAAGTCTGGTAGATCGGCACCGCTACCGCACCAGTGAGCGCATCGGGCTCCTGGCCGGAGTGAATCGCTCGGGTGTTGAAGCCGGTGTCGGAATAAGCGTCGTAGCTCATCAGGCAACCGTACTGGCTCAGCGAGTTCCTGGGGACCGCCGAGCAGCGCCCCTCTCGGCCACTCTCTTCAGACAATCACAGCTCTGACCAATCCAGTTCGGTGCGGCAGGGACGACAGTTCTCGGCATGCACACCGCGGGTAGCGCACAGTGAACCGGTGCGCTCGACCCT
>JAVEES010000125.1 GCA_030840285.1 Pseudonocardiales bacterium | reverse complement strand
AAAATCCGTTCCAAGCTGGAAGAACCTAGGCGCGGCGTTCGCGGGCCGGCATCCGCTGCTGAGGCTGACGCGAGCACCGTCGGCCGCCTGCAAGATCTGGGATTGCTGAGCGATGACAGCGAGTGGTTCTCGCCGTCGATCGAACAATCGCCGTTGCCCTCGACGCTGCTGGCCCTGGACTTGACCTTCGTCAAGGTCAACGAGGCGTGGGCGCGACTGCTCGGCCGCCGGAAAGAGGACTTCGCCGGGCTGCAGGTGCAGGCGTGCTTGCATCCGGAGAACGGCTCGTCCGGCCACACCGAATTGACGTCTCTGGCCAATGGCTCGGCCACCGAGGTGACCTACGAGCGGGTGTTGAAGTCCGTTGACGGTTCGGCGGTTCCGGTCCTGATCATGGCCTGGATGGTGACCGATTCCGCTGGCAGCAACCAGCGGATCGCGGCCGTGATCTATGACCTTCGCGACCTCAAGCGTGCCGAGCAAGCGGCATTGCGGCGCGAGCGAATGGCCGCGGCGGTCGGCGAGCGGGCTGCCGGGACGGCGATCGTGCTGTCGGCCGAAGGCGACGTTCGCTATGTTTCGGCGACCGCCGAGCGGTTGTTCGACGGCCGTCCGCCAGAGCTCGGGCAGCGTTGCGACTGGCTCTTCCTGCACCCGGATGACCGGGCTCGGGCCGCGGCGACGTTCGGCGCCGGCTTGTCGGATCCCTTCCGGGTTGCGGTCGAGACGGTACGGACCGCGAACGAGGACGAGCCCCGGTGGTTGGAGCAGATCGTCAGCAACTACCTGGCCGATCCGGACATCGGCGGGCTGGTGATCAACTTCCACGAGGTAACCAAGCGGGTCCGTGCGGAGGAGGCCCGCCGCGTTTCCGAAGAGCGGTACCGCCTCATCGCCGAAACCACGTTGGAGGGCATCTGGGCCAGTTCGGCCGACGGCACCACGCTGTACGCGAACAGGCGCCTGGCCGAGATCATCGGGGTGCCACTGGAAACGATCTATGACGGAAGCGTCCGCGAGCTGTTCCCCGTCGAGTTCGTCACCGAACTCATGCGTCGATTCCGCAAGCGCCACGACCGTGGCCGTGAACAGTACGAGGTAGCGTTCCCCAGGCCCGACGGCGAGGAGCGGGTCGTCACCATCTCGGCCACGCCACTCATCGACGAAAGCGCCAAGTGGTTGGGCTCGCTAGCCATGTTCTCCGACGTCACGGCGGCGCGAGCGGCTGAGGCGGAACTGCGCCGGCGATCCCTGTACGACCAGCTCACCGAACTGCCGAACCGGGGACTGGTCCAGGACCGGATGACCGAGGCGTTGAAGAAGCGGCGCAGGTCCAGCCGCTACAAGGTCGAGCTGCTCGCGATCGGGATGGACAATTTCAAGCGCGTCAACAGCTACCTCAGCCACCGCGTCGGTGACGACGTCCTGCGCGAGTTGGCCTGCCGGATCAAGGGCTGCCTGGATCCGGAGGACACCCTGGCTCGCATCGCGGGTGACGAGTTCGCGGTCCTGCGTCAGGGGCAGCACGAGGAGAGCATCGAGCAGGTCGCCGAGGCCGTCCACCGCGCGCTCCAGGAGCCGGTCGTCGTCAACGGGACAAGCCTGGCCTTCACCGCATCGATCGGAGTTGCCGCCGCACCGGCAGCCGATGCCGCCACCTTGCTCAGCAACGCCAACGCCGCGATGCAGGAGGCGAAGGCGCGT
This sequence comes from Pseudonocardiales bacterium, assembly GCA_030840285.1. Lineage (GTDB taxonomy): Bacteria > Actinomycetota > Actinomycetes > Mycobacteriales > Jatrophihabitantaceae > Jatrophihabitans_A. The sequence goes on along the minus strand of JAVEES010000125.1, from coordinate 7,649 downwards.
GGTCACGGCCGTACCGCCGTCTTCGAAAGGGGCCGGGTCCGGCTGGCGCGCCGGCGCCTGGAACTGTCCAACGACTTGCGCAAAGCAATCGAGGACGGGGAGCTGGACCTGCACTACCAGCCGATCATCGCGCTGTGCACCGATCGCCTGATCGGTATGGAGGCTTTGGCACGCTGGCGGCACCCGGCCAAGGGATGGATAGCACCGGACGAGTTCGTCGGCATCGCCGAGGAGATGGGTCTGGCACCGGCACTCGACCGCTATGTGATCGACCGAGCATGCCGGGACGCCGCCACCATGATCGAGCAGGCGCTGCTGCCGGCGGATGGCTATGTCGCGGTGAACGTCTCCGCGGCCAACCTCTCCACGGTCCGTCTCGATGACGCCATCATCGAGGCCACCTGCTGCTACGGGATTACGCCCTCGCTGCTGAGGGTCGAGATAACCGAGACCGCGTTGATGGACGATGCCGAAGATGCCATCAAGCTGTTGACGCGACTGCACGACATGGGAACGACCATCGCCATCGACGACTTCGGAACCGGCTACTCCTCGCTGGCTTATCTGCAGCGGCTGCCGGTCGACGGCCTCAAGATCGACCGCAGCTTCGTCACCAAGCTCGGGGCGAACGAGTCAGCGGATTCCGCCATCGTCGCCTCGATCGTCGGCCTCGCGGAGGCGGTCAAGATCACCACCGTCGCCGAAGGCATCGAGACAGCTGAGCAGCGCGCTTGCCTGGAAGGGCTCGGGGTCCAGGCGGGGCAGGGCTGGCTCTGGAGCAAGGCGATGCCGTTGCACGAACTTGCCGGGTATTCGCCGGCCGGAACTCAACGTCCTGTCTGATCCCCGGTGCTCAGCTGCGTCCCCGGGGCTCAGGTGCGTCCTGATCCGGCCGATGATGAGAACACCATGCTTACGACGTCGGAGAGGATGCCCGATGGCTCTGAAGACAACTGAGCCCGCGCGGCTACCTGGCGACGTTGTGCCGGACGTATCCGGGGCGGGCCTTGGCGTGATCGTCGGACGCCAGGCGGTCGTCGATGCCGACCAGCGAGTCGTCGGCTACGAGCTGCTGCAGCGCAACACGGCTGACGGCTCGAACAACGGCGATACCGGCGAGTTCATGACGGCCGCCGACCTTATCGCCGGACCTGCCGACGGCACCGAGCGACTGGTCGGAGGGGGCTTCGCGCTGTGCGCGGTGGACGCTCGAGCAGCTCGTGAGGCGCCGGTGGCGAGTTCTGCGCGTCGAATCGTGCTCAGGCCGAGCGAGCCAGGCTTGCCGATGTCGGATCTCATCGACGAGTGCAGGCTGCTGTCCGAGCGGGGATATCGGATTGCCGTCGATCTCGACGCGGTCGGCGCGGATTCGTCGGGACGGTTGGCCGGGCTCGCGAGCATCGTCACGGTCCCCGTCCAGAACCTGACGATTGCCGAGCTCAGCATCATCACCCAGCACTACCGGAGGCCCAATCGGCAGCTGCTCGCCACCGGCGTGGACGGTCCGGAAGCGATCGAGGCGTGTCGAGCCGCCCGGTTCGACTACCTGCAGGGCTACGCCGTGCCGAGCCCTCGGCACACTCCCCGCCGGGCCCTGGAAGCATCGCGCTTCGGCCCCGTCCGGTTGGCGGCTAGCCTGCTGGGCGATGCTTTCGAGCTGGCCGAACTGGAGAACATCCTTCGCATCGAACCAGCCATGACCTACCAGCTGCTGCGCTTGGCGGGTGCCGGTGCGGACAACGGAATGCGCCGGCAGCTTCGAAGCATCCGCGAGGCATTGGTTCTGATCGGCTCGGTGCGGCTGCAGAGCTGGGTCGCGCTGCTGTTGCTGCGTGGTGAGACCGACGATCAGGCCGGAGCCATCAGCATCGCGCTGGCTCGGGCACGCATGTGCGAAATCCTCGTCCGGGCAGAGGATCCGAAGCTTGCCTCGCTGGCGTTCACCGCCGGTATTCTTTCGGCCTTCGACTTGTTGCTCGGCCTCGATATGCACGACATCGCCGCCGAGCTGTCCCTGGACGAGACCCTGCGCGAGGCCGCCTTCGGCTCTGACAGCCGGGTCGCTCAGCTGCGCCACGACGTCACCGAATACCAAGCAGGCCGGATCGAGGGCAACCAGGTCAGCGGCCTCACCGATCACCAGCTGGACACTGCCTCCATGGCAGCCATCCGCTGGGCCGAGATGGCCGCTTGGACGTTCGCGGACAGCGCGCTGGCCTAGCCACCGGTTCACTCGCGCTGAACAACGACCACGGTCGGGTCGTCTCCCGGGCTAGTTCGGTGCAGGCTCAGGACAAGTAATCGAAAAACCTCCCATGGCGGGATATCCGTTGCTACGGTCGCACACCTCAGCTGTGTATGAGTGCCGCCTGATGGAGGACCGCCGTGAAACCCAGATGGATTACCTCGTTGGCAGCGGCTGTGAGCGTCCTGCTTCCGCTCGGCTTCATGGCACAGCAAGGCGCGTACGCGAGTGATCCCCAGCCCAGCGCGGTGTCGGTGCCAGGCAGTTTCGGTGCCCAGCTGGGCTGTGCGGGCGACTGGCAACCCGACTGTGCCCAGCTGCAGCTGACCCGCCGTGCCACCGACGACGTGTGGTCGCTGACGCTCACCCTGGCCGCCGGATCCTACGAATTCAAGGCAGCTCTGAACAAGTCCTGGGACGTCAATTACGGGCTGGGCGGCGCTTCGGGCGGGGCGAACATCCCGCTGACCGTGCCGGCCGGCGGTGCCGCGGTCACGTTCTATTACGACAACGCCACGCACTGGATCACCGACACGATCGACACCACGATGGTCACGGCGGCCGGCAGCTTCCAGTCCCAGCTGGGATGCCCGGCCGACTGGTCCCCGGACTGCCTGCGTTCGTGGTTGCAGGATCCCGACGGGGATGGAACTTTCACCTTCACCACCACGGCTATTGCGGCCGGCGACTACCAGGTGAAGGCCGCGGTCAACCTCTCGTGGGACGTCAACTACGGCGCGGGCGGAGTGCCCGGCGGCGCGAACATCGACTTCACCGTCCCGAGTACGGGTAGTCCAGTCACCTTCAGCTACGTCGCGAGTACCCACGTGTTGACGGTGCTCTCCGGCAGCGGGTTGCCGAGCCTGAAGGCCCAGAAGGCGTACTGGCTCAGTCGCGGGTACATCGGGTGGTCCCTGGGTGCCGACCCGACCGCGCGGACCTACCGTCTCTACGCCTCGCCCACCGGCGGGCTTGCTGCCACCGCGACCGGAATCACCGGTGGCACCGCCTACCCGCTGACCTACGATCCGGCGGGGCTGCCAGCCGCGGTCAGGGCGAAGTTCCCAGCCCAGGCAGGCCTCGGCGCGCTGCGGTTGTCCGACGAGGCTGCCCGGTTGGCCCCGCAGTTGCTCACCGGGCAGCTTGCGGTGGCTGCCTTCGACTCCAACGGAAACCTGGTCGACGCGACCGGGCTGCAGATCCCTGGTGTCCTGGACGACATCAATGCGGGCGCGGCGCAGACCACCCTCGGGCTGACCTGGCGCTACGGGAAGCCGACGCTGGCGCTCTGGGCACCGACGGCACGCTCGGTATCGGTGAACCTCTACACCGCGGGACAGGGCTCGGCGCCGGTCGCCACGGTGGCGTTGCAGGCGCGGCCCGACGGGGTGTGGACGGTGACCGGGGACCGATCCTGGGCAGGCGACTACTACCTGTACGACGTCGAGGTCTACGTCCCCGAGACCGGCAAGATCGAGCACAACCTCGTCACTGATCCCTACAGCGTCGGGTTGTCGACGAACTCTCAGCGCAGCCTGCTGGTGGATCTGGACGACCCGGGGCTGGCACCCCCCGGATGGTCGCATCTGAACAAGCCGCGGCTATCTGACGCCGCCGAGCAGAGCATCACCGAGTTGCACCTGCGGGACTTGTCCATCAGCGATCCCACCGTGCCGGCTGCGCACCGTGGCACCTACGAGGCCTTTACCGATAAGGCAAGTCGCGCCGCCCAGTACCTCAGTGGCTTGGCCCGATCGGGAATGACCACGGTCCATCTGCTGCCGCTGGCCGACTACGCCACCGTCAACGAGGACAAGTCGAGCTGGCAAGCACCACCGTGCAACCTGCCGTCATTCCCGCCGGACAGTGATCAGCAGCAGGCCTGCGTCAAGCAGGTGGCAGCGACCGACGGCTTCAACTGGGGCTACGACCCGCTGCACTGGACGACGCCCGAGGGCTCGTACGCCACCGATCCCGCAGGCGCGGCGCGGACTCGGGAGTTCCGCGACATGGTCTCGGCGCTCAATCGCGACCACCTGCGCATGGTGATGGACGTCGTCTACAACCACACCACCGACGCGGGTCAGAACGGCCGCAACGATCTGGACCGGATCGTGCCCGGTTACTACCACCGGCTCAACGCAGGCGGCAACGTAGAGACCTCGACGTGCTGTCCGAACACCGCGACCGAACATCTGATGATGGGCAAGCTGATGATCGACTCGGTGCTCACCTGGGCCACCGAGTACAAGGTCGACGGGTTCCGTTTCGACCTGATGGGCCACCAGCCCAAGGCGCTGATGCTCGAGCTTCGGAATCGCCTTAACCAGTTGACGGTTCGGCATGACGGCGTTGACGGCAAGGGGATTTACCTCTATGGCGAGGGCTGGAACTTCGGCGAGGTCGCGAACGACGCACTCTTCGTACAGGCCACCCAAGCAAACATGGCAGGCACCGGGATCGGCACGTTCAACGACCGCATCCGCGACGCGGTGCGCGGCGGCGGTCCCTTCGACAGCGATCCGCGCATCCAGGGCTTCGGCAGCGGCGAGTACACCGATCCGAACGGTGACCCGGTCAACGGATCGAGTGCCGATCAGAAGACCGCGCTGCTGCACAGCATGGACCTCATCAAGGTGGGCCTCACCGGCAACCTGAAGGACTACACGTTCACCGACAGCACCGGTAAGACGGTCACCGGCGCGAAGGTTGACTACAACGGCCAGCCCGCGGGCTACACGGCACAGCCGCAGGAAGACATCAACTACGTCGATGCCCATGACAACGAGACGCTGTACGACGCGCTCACCTACAAGCTGCCGGTGAGCACGACGATGGCCGACCGGATCCGCATGCAGACTTTGTCCCTGGCTACCACGGCCTTCTCTCAAGGCGTCTCGTTCTGGCAAGCCGGATCCGATGCCCTGCGCAGCAAGTCCTTCGACGGCAACAGCTACGACTCAGGCGACTGGTTCAACGTCCTCGATCCCTCGCTGAGCGTCAACGGCTTCGGTCGTGGGTTGCCGCCCACCTCGACCGACAAGTGGCCGTATGCCAAGCCGTTGCTGGCGAACCCCGCGTTGCGGCCGAGCCCGGCCGACGTCGCGTCCGCGGAATCGCAATCCCAGACGCTGCTCCGGATCCGGCGGGCCAGCCCACTGCTGCACCTCGGAACGGCGGCGGTGATTCAGCAGAAGCTGTCCTTCCCGAACAGCGGGGCCTCGCAGACCCCTGGCGTCATCGTCATGCGACTCGATGACACGGCCGGAGCCAACGTCGATCCCCGGCTTCGCGGGATGGTCATCGTGTTCAACGCGACGCCTGGCACCGTGAACGAAGCAGTCCCGGCGCTCGCCGGAAAGCACTATTACCTGAACCGGTTCCAGAAGTCCGGCAACGATCCGGTCGTCAAGCAGTCCCGCTACACCTCGGCGACCGGGATGTTCACGGTGCCGGCTCGTACCGTCGCGGTCTTCCAGGACCCCGGCCGCTGACCGTCCCGCCGCGGGGATTCCGTGATCATCTCGCGTTTCGTGCTGCTATAGCGACGTCAAATGCGAGTTGATCACGGGAAGGTCCGCGGCAGGGGATGGGACGCTCAACGAGCGGCTTCGTGCGTGGGGATCACGGTACGAGCCTCGTTTGCGCTTGGTTGGGGCCTGAAGCGGTAGGTGGTGCTCTCGTCCTGCACGACGAAGGTATCCACGCCGCTGCGGTGCCAGTGCAGGATGAGCAACCCGTAGCGGTCTGCGAGTTTGACCAAGGTGGCGAAGTCGGTCACGTCGATGAGTGGACGACCTGTCGGCGTCGACACCGGCTCGACCGATACCACAAGGTGCTGGTATCGCCGGCGGATTCCCTCGGCTTCGGTGTCCGGCCGCGCTCCCCGAGCAATTAGCGCAAGCGCGAGCGCGCCGATCAGTGCAACTCCGATGGACGTCCCGGCAAGCAGGCGCATGTTTTGCGAGCCAAGACGTTGCAGCGGTGCCCAGATCCGACTCGAGCGAGCCGGCGTTGTGACGGCCGCCGGCTGGATCACGGTGAGTGCCTGAGGACCTCCGACCAGCGTCAGCTGCAGCGGGCTGAGTGCCAGCCGAAGTGTCGGGGTGAACGGTGCCGCCCCGGCGCTTTCCACGCTCGCGGTAATGCCGATCATGACCTGGCCGGCGGGGATACCGGTCGCTGCCGCGGCAGCCTTGGCACGTCCTGCAAGGGCGTTCAGATCGATGTCCACTGCATGGTGGTAGCTGGTGCTCACGGGCGTCGGCGGCGCGAGCGCGATGCTGGAGTGCCAACCGGAGTCGGTCGACAAGCTGGCGGACAGCGTTATCTGCCCAGGAGCGCCTTGGTAGTCATAGGCGACGTTGACCGTGTCGGCCAGCTTCCGGAAGATCGGGTCCGGGGAGGCCGCGCGCACACCGTCGTAGGCCGGGCTCGGCGGGACGGCAGCGCTGTAGGAGAAGACCAGCGTCTTGCCCGGTGCCACCGGTTCGGCGTTCACCGCCGCGGGCGGCAGCGCCCAGGACAGGGCACCGAATGCCACTCCCGCCAGGGCAAGAATCGCGATAGCCGTACTCCAGTGGCGGACGGGTGCCGGCATGGACGTCAGCGAGCCGGGCCAGCCAGGGCTGGTGGCGTTCGAATGGCGGGACATTGCGGTCCCCTTTCGTCTGCGTCGTCTGGTGCGGGAGATTCCAGCAGCCGTGCTGATCAAGGCGAACACGACAAGTGCGATGGTGACCGGGCTGGTAAGGGCTGTGAGCCACCTGCCGCCGTGCGAGATGTGCAGCACCGCATGTCCGACCAGCTGACCGGACGTCGGGTGGAACGGGTCGATGGATTCGTTGTTGTCGCCCTTGAAGACGAATCCCGAAGGGTCGCCGGCGATGATGCGGTGCAGGACGGTCATGTTCCGCCCGGGTATGCGGTAGGCCGCGATCTCACCGACGTGGTAGGTGGGCGCCTTCGCCACCACGACGAGATCGCCCTGGTAGTACACGGGATTCATGCTGATCCCATGGGTGCTGACGAAGGCGATTCGGCCCGTGAAGAGCGGTCCGGCGCCAGCCGCGATCACCGCGAGAGCGACCGCTGCCGCGAATCGTCGAACGGCTCGATGCATGAGCTGACCTACAACCGGGTGGTGGTGCCGGGACGACCGAGACCTTTGCTCATCGGTCGTCCCGGCATCCGGGGAATTAGCTGACGGTGACGGCGAGGGCGTTGAGTCCGGTGTAACCGGTCTCCGAAGCAGCCGGAACGTACGTGCAGCTCGAGGCGTTGCTCGCCACGGCGGTGCAGGTGAACGTGCCCGCGCCCGTGCCCGACGGCACGGCATCGACGGTGCGACCGTCCGCGGTGCTGGCGAAGCTCAGCGTGATCGCGTTGATCGAGGTGTTGGTCG